>NKIE01000855.1 GCA_002256055.1 Pseudomonas sp. PGPPP3
CAAAGCGCCTTCCAGCGGACCGTAGGCGACCGCGATAAAACGCACCAGATAAGCCAGCAACAGCGCCGCCAGACTGCCCAGCAGCAGCGGCTTGCCGGCGCCGCCGAGCAGGTTCGACAGCGGCATCACCAGGGTCTTGTCCAGGTAACTGAACGCCAGCATCAGCGCCACCGCCAGCACCGAACCCGGCAGGGCATAACCGAGGTTGGCCACCGCCACGGCACTGCGCACCGTACGGGTCGGCGCCAAACGGCGGGCAAACACCAGCAACAAGGCGACGACCACGGTCAGCAGGGCGGCCAGGCCACCCAGGTAGAGGCTGTGCAAAATCAGGCCGACATAGCGCTCATCCAGGTCAAAACGACCGCGCTGCCAGACCCACACCAACAACTGCAGCACAGGGATGACGAAGGCACAGGCGAACACCAGGCCGCACCAGCCGCTGGCCGCCAGCGCCTGCAAGCCACGCAGGTGATACAGCGCCTTGCCGCGCGGTCGCTCATTCATGGGTCGCGCAGCACCACGGGCGCGGCGCTCGCCATAGACCAGTAGGGCCACCGCCAGCAGCAACAGGCTGGCCAGTTGGGTGGCGCTGCCAAGGCTGTAGAAGCCGTACCAGGTCTTGTAAATGGCGGTGGTGAAGGTGTCGAAGT
>NKIE01000856.1 GCA_002256055.1 Pseudomonas sp. PGPPP3
CTTTGATGGCTGAAATGTCATGGTCGTTTACTATAAGCGTATCTTCTGCGTAAACCTGGCAAGAGATAATGCCTAATGTTAATACAAGAAATTTAAACACTGCGGTATTCCTTAAATTCAACCGTTATCGTTTCCCTGGGGCCGAATATTACGCTTCTGACTTCTTACCCAACAGTGAGAAAACGATGGCATGTCCATTTTCAGAATACATTTAGATGGCAATAAAAAAGCCTGATCAGGTAACCCTGATCAGGCTTCACTCTCACGAAAAATCGATTACATACGCTCTACAGTCTCAATACCCAGCGTATCCAGACCCAGCTTCAGCGTCTTCGCCGTCAGTTGTGCCAGTTTCAGACGGCTGTTACGCACTTCTTCGTTTTCTGCGCTGAGGATCGGGCAGTGCTCGTAGAAACTGGAGAACAGCCCGGCCAGGTCGTACAGGTAGGTGCAGAGAATGTGCGGCGTGCCTTTGTCGGCGACGTTGTTCAGCACTTCGCCGAACTGGGCGAGCTTGGTCGCCAGGTCGATTTCCTGCGGCGCCTCAAGGCGAATCTGGCCATCGACTTCGCTGAAGTCCTTGCCCAGCTTGCGGAACACGCTGGCCACGCGGGTGTAGGCGTACAGCAGGTAGGGCGCAGTGTTGCCTT
>NKIE01000058.1 GCA_002256055.1 Pseudomonas sp. PGPPP3
ACCTGGTTTACCAGCCACAGATCGACTACAGCGACCACCGAGTCATTGGTGTCGAGGCCTTGCTGCGTTGGCAGCACCCGCAACACGGCTTTATTTCACCAGACATCTTCATCCCGCTGGCCGAGCAGAACGGCTCCATCGTAGCGATCGGCGAGTGGGTGCTGGATCAGGCCTGCAAGCAACTGCGCGAGTGGCACGACCAGGGCTTTATCGATCTGCGCATGGCAGTCAATCTGTCCTCGGTACAGCTGCACCACGCCGAGCTACCACGCATCGTCAACAACCTGCTTCAGGTCTATCGCCTACCGCCGCGCAGCCTGGAGCTGGAGGTTACCGAAACCGGCCTGATGGAAGACATCACCACCGCCGCCCAGCACCTGCTAAGCCTGCGCCGTTCCGGAGCCCTGATTGCCATTGACGACTTCGGCACCGGCTACTCCTCGCTCAGCTACCTGAAGAGTCTGCCGCTGGACAAAATCAAGATCGACAAGAGCTTCGTTCAGGACCTACTGGAAGACGAGGACGACGCCACTATCGTGCGCGCCATCATTCAGTTGGCCAAAAGCCTCGGCATGCAGGTGATCGCCGAAGGGGTAGAAACCATCGAGCAAGAAGCCTACATCGTCGCCCAAGGCTGTAACGAGGGCCAAGGTTACCTGTACAGCAAACCGCTACCGCCACGGGAACTGACGCTATTCCTCAAGCAATCCCGGCGTTTGAGCCCCGCCAACTCCGCGTCGCTGTAAAACATCAGCGCGCCCACAAAAAAGCCGCTCACCTGGCAGAGGTAAGCGGCTTTTTTGTGGGCGCTTTTAACGGCTGAATCAAGGCAGCGCGTTACGCAACAACCAGGTCAACGCTAAAGCACCGAGCAGGCAAACCACGCCACCGGCCAGTGCCTGCCAGTAAAACTGTCGCGCCAACTGATCTTCACCATGGCTGGAGAGGATAAACGGCTGCGCCTGAGCAGGCTTGCGTAGTTCGTGCCGCGGTGGCTGCACACTAACGAGACGATGGCGATCCTCGGCCTCCAGTTGTGCGGCCAGGCGCACACGCAGCCACTCGCGCTCATCCAATTGCTGATTGCCGTCGGCATCGAAGCGTTCGAGCAACTGCCCGTAGTCGCCCTTCCACTCACGGATCACCGCACCCTGGGCCGCATTCAGGTCCAGGCCCTGCTGGCCGCCGCCACGGGTGTAAAAATCACCAATGGCATACAAGGGTTCGCCCGCGTGTAGACGTTCCTCACTGTAGCGATAGCGCTTGCCACTGGACAACCAGCCGAGGATGCCGCCTGCGTCGACGCGCTGGGGATGGCGCTGATCGCCCTGCCAAACGTCCCGCGTCGCTGGACGAATCTCGGCGCCCTGCGGATGCACCCAGCACTCGCCCGTGCCATCGACCAGCAGCAGCGGAGCCTCGCTGCTGCCGCTCTCCACCACCCGCCAGCTACTACGTTTGTCGCTGGAGCTGTATTCCTCAATTTTGAAGCGCCACCACAGGCAAGGCGTATTGCTCAGCGGGGCGACCAATGCCGCCTCACCAGCTTGCAACACACCGTACAACTCGACGTAACCCTGGGCCGCCGAGCGGATTTTTGAGGTCGGTGTATCGAGCAGGTAGCGCGCCTGCACCATGCGCCGCAATGACCACCAGCCACCGCCTACACAAGCCCCCACACTGGCGGCCAGGGCCACGACTAGCCCATCGATTTCCATGCTTTAGCTGAACAGCGATTTGAGGTCGACGTCAGCCTTCTCGGCCTCGCTGAACTGCAGCAGCTCGGCGGCCTTGAAGCCGCAGCGGCTGGCAATCAGCACGTCGGGGAACTGCTCGATACGTACGTTATTGAGATTGACCGCCTCGTTGTACAACTCGCGACGATCAGCAATGCCATTTTCCAGGCCACTGATGCGTTGCTGCAGATGCTGAAAACTCTCATTGGCCTTCAGTTGCGGATAATTTTCCGCCAGCGCAAACAGCTGACCCAGGCCCGCACGCAGCCCACTTTCGGCCTGCCCCAAGGCACCCACATCGCCCTTGTCACGCGCACTGGCCACTGCATTGCGCGCCGCGATCACCGCCTCCAGGGTGTTGCGTTCATGCTGCATGTACTGCTTGCAGGTCTCCACCAGCTTGGGCAGTTCTTCATGGCGCTGACGCAGCAGCACATCAATGTTCGCCCAGGCCTTGCTCACCCCGTGCTTGAGGCGCACCAAGCCGTTGTAGAGGTTGACCAGGTAGGCCACCAGCAAGAACAGCACCACAACAAGAGCAACAGCGGTCAGGCTCATACAGGCGTCTCCAGAAACCAAAGTAATGACGGGCGGATTCTAACCACACTCGGGCCGTCGCGTTGAGATCCTGTCGCCCAAAATCTCTGCGACGGCCCGCGCACATCAAAATGCAAATCCTTCGCATTACGTTGTAGTTTCAGCTACTATTGCCGTCATCATCTTCTTGCCGCTAAGGACTTCGCCATGCTTCGTATGCCCCTGGCCAGCGCCAGCCTGCTCGCTCTCGCCATTACTCTCGCCGGCTGCGGCGAAGATAAAGCCACTCCGCCAGCGGCTACGGCGCCCGTAGCCAGCAGCGCCAGCGCGCTCGATCCAGCCGCCAGCAAAGCTGTGGTTGCCCATTACGCCGCCCTCGCCTCCGCGGTGTTCAACGATGCTGCCAGCACCGGCAAAGCACTGCAGAGCGCCGTCGACGCCCTACTGGCCGCGCCTAGCGAAACCACCCTCAGCGCCGCCCGCACCGCCTGGCTGGCCGCTCGTGTGCCCTACATGCAAAGTGAAGTATTCCGCTTCGGCAACGGCGTGGTGGACGACTGGGAAGGCCAGCTTAACGCCTGGCCCCTGGATGAAGGCCTGATCGACTACGTGGCCAGCAACTACCCGCACGCCCTCGGCAACCCAGGCGCCACCGCCAACATCATCGCCAACAAACAGATCCAAGTCGGCGAAGACAAGCTTGATGCCAGCGCCATCACCCCGGAACTGTTGGCCAGCCTGAATGAACTAGGCGGCTCCGAAGCCAACGTGGCCACCGGCTACCACGCCATTGAATTCCTGCTTTGGGGCCAAGACCTTAATGGCAGCAATCCAGGTGCCGGTCAGCGTCCGGCCAGTGACTTCATGCAGGGCGCCGGCTGCACCGGCGGCCACTGCGACCGCCGCGCCAGCTACCTGAAAGCCGCCACCACCCTGCTGGTCACCGACCTCGATTACATGGCTGGCCAATGGCAAGCCGGCGTGGCCGACAACTACCGCGCCAAGCTGGAAGCAGAGCCGGCCGAGAATGGCCTGCGCAAGATGCTCTTCGGCATGGGCAGCCTGTCCCTCGGCGAGCTGGCCGGCGAGCGCATGAAGGTTGCTCTGGAAGCCAACTCGACTGAAGACGAACACGACTGCTTCAGCGACAACACCCACAACTCGCACTTTTACAACGCCAAGGGCATTCGCAACGTTTACCTGGGCGAATACCTGAAGGCGGACGGCAGCACCCTCAGCGGTCCGAGCCTGTCGGCACTGGTGGCCAAGGTGGACGCCCAGGCCGACAACACCCTGAAAGCCGACTTGCAGAACAGCGAAAGCAAGCTGCAAGCCTTGGTCGACAGTGCTGAGAAAAACCACGTGCACTTCGACCAGTTGATTGCAGCAGACAACAAGGCCGGCCAGCAAATCATCCGCGACGCCATCGCCGCCTTGGTCACCCAAACTGCAGCGATCGAACAGGCGGCCAACAAACTGGGGATCAGCGATCTCAACCCGGACACCGCTGCCACCCAGTACTAACCCCACCGCGGCTACACCACGAGATACTCGAACATGCCCGTACTGCTTGGCCGCCTCGCCGGCCTGTCCCTGCTGTTGAGCCTGGCGGCCTGCGAGCCAACACCGCCGCCCGCCGAGCCTGGCGAAGCCCTGTCCGGCGGCAGCACTACGGTGCAGCAAAGCGCTCACAACGCCTTCTCCCTGCCCTCTGCCAACCTCTCGCCCCTGCGGCGCCTGGATTTCAGCGTCGGTAACAGTTTCTTTCGCAACCCCTGGGTTATCGCCCCGGCCACCACCACCGCCCGCGATGGCCTGGGACCTCTGTTCAACACCAACGCCTGCCAGAACTGCCACATAAAAGACGGCCGCGGCCATCCACCGGCAGCGGACGCCGCCAGTGCTGTATCCATGCTGGTGCGCCTGTCCATACCTGCCGGCCCCGCCGACCAAACCAGCCTATTGCATGCCGGCATCGTCCCCGAGCCGGTGTACGGCGGCCAACTGCAAGACATGGCCATCCCTGGCAGCGCGCCGGAAGGCAAAGTGCGTATCGACTACCGCAGCGTACCCATGCACTTTGCCGACGGCACCCAGGTGGACCTGCGCCAACCCACACTGCAGATCAGCCAGTTGGGTTACGGCCCCTTGCACCCGGACACTCAATTCTCCGCGCGAATAGCACCGCCCATGATCGGTCTCGGCCTGCTGGAAGCCATTCCCATGGCGAGCATTCTGGCCAACGCCGACCCCGATGACGCCAATGGCGACGGCATTTCCGGCCGCGCCAACCAAGTCTGGGACGATGCCCTGGGTAAAACCGTGCTCGGCCGTTTTGGCTGGAAGGCCGGCCAGCCGACGCTCAACCAGCAAAACGCCCACGCCTTTGCCGGCGACATGGGCCTGACCACCAACCTATTGCCTCGCGACGATTGCACCGCCGCCCAAACAAGCTGCCTCCAAGCTGTCAACGGCGGCCAGCCGGAAGTCAGCGATGAAATTCTCGCCCTAGTGCTGTTCTACAGCCGCAACCTCGGCGTGCCGGCCCGTCGTCAGGTCGATGATCTGCAGGTACGTCGGGGCAAACAGCTGTTCAACCAGGCGGGCTGCAGCGGCTGCCACACGCCCAGCTTCACCACTCGCGCCGATGCCGCCGAACCGGAGCTGGCCAATCAGTTGATCCGCCCCTACAGCGACTTATTGCTACATGACATGGGCGATGGTCTGGCGGACAATCGCGCGGAATTTTTAGCCAGCGGCCGCGAATGGCGCACTGCGCCTCTGTGGGGCGTCGGCCTGACAGAAACCGTCAACGGTCATAGCCAACTGCTGCATGACGGCCGTGCCCGTAACCTGCTCGAAGCGATTCTCTGGCATGGCGGCGAGGCCGACGCTGCGCGCCAGAAAGTGCTCGCCTTCGATGCCGAACAACGTGCCGCCCTGCTGGCCTTTTTGCATTCTCTCTAAGGAGCCGTTCATGTTCCGTATGCCCGTTACCGCCACCTTGCTGGCCCTGGCTCTCAGCGCCTGCAGCCCCGCCGATCCGCATCAACAAGCCAGCAACGCCCTGGCCAGCGGCGTACTGTTGCCCGCCTACCAGCAATGGCTGCAGGCCAATCAGCAACTGGCCACCAGCAGCCAAGCGTTCTGTCAAGGCAGTGCTGACCTGGCCAGCGCCCGCGCCGCCATGCTTCAGGCCCAAGGCGCCTGGAGCGCCCTACAACCGCTGTTGCTCGGCCCGTTGGCGGAAGGTAACCGCGCCTGGCAGGTGCAGTTCTGGCCGGACAAGAAGAACCTCGTCGCCCGCCAGGTCGAAAGCTTGCTGAGCAAGCCTGCGCCACTGACCCAAGCTGAACTGGACCAGGCCAGCGTGGTGGTTCAGGGCCTGACCGCCAATGAATATGTGCTCTTCGAGAAAAGCCTCGACCTCAATCAGGCTGAACAAAAGAGCCGCTACTGCCCACTGCTGATCGCCATCGGCGGCCACCAGCAGGCACTGGCCGGCAGCATGCTCGAACAATGGCAAGCAAAGGGCGGGATGCTCGCGCAACTGCAAGCCTTCCCCAATGAACGCTATGCCGACGGCAAAGAAGCCATCACCGCGATTCTGCGCAGCCAGGTCACCGGTCTCGAAGGCATGAAGAAGAAACTCGGCACCCCGCTTGGCCGGCAAACCAAGGGCCTACCTCAGCCCTATCAAGCCGAAGCCTGGCGCAGCAACGCCAGCCTGAGCAACCTGCTGGCCAGCCTCAATAGCGCCGAACAGGTCTGGCAGGGCGCCAAAGCCGATGGCCTGCGCACCCTGCTGAGCAGCGAACAACATGAACTGGCCAACCGCATCGACAGCGCCTACCAAGACAGCCGCCAGCAGCTGAGCGCTCTCAAGCAGCCCCTCAGCGAACTGCTGAGCAGCGACAGCGGACGGGCGCAATTGAACGCCCTGTACGCCAGCTTCGGCCGCCTGCATCGCCTGCATGAAATCGAACTGGCCAAGGCCCTGGATATCCAGCTGGGCTTTAACGCCAACGATGGCGACTGAGGTCGACAATGAACCGTAGGCACTTTCTTCAGTTCAGTGGCCTTACCCTGCTCGGCGCCGGAGCGCTGGGCGGCTGGGTTATGACCCAGCAAACCCATCAACCCCTGCTGCTGTCCGCTCGTAACGACGCGGCCGGGCGCCACTACGCCGTCGGTTTTCACCTGGATGGCAGCCAGGCGTTCAGCACCCAGGTGGCCAGTCGCTGCCACGACATCAGCGTGCATCCACATCAACCGCTGGCGCTGTTTGTCGGCCGCCGACCCGGCACCGAGAGTTACCTGATCGACTGTCACGACGGCCGCCTGCTGCAAACCCTGCGCACGCCGGCCGATCGGCATTTCTATGGCCACGCGGTGTTCCACAAGGACGGCGAATGGCTGTACAGCACCGAAAATGACACCCGCGAGCCCGGTCGCGGCGTGCTGGGCGCCTGGCGCTTGGTCAACGGCCAGTTGCAGCGCCACAGCGAACTGTCCACCCACGGCATCGGCCCTCACCAGTTACTGTGGTTGCCGGATGGAGAAACCCTGGTTGTGGCCAACGGCGGCATCCGCACCGAAGCCGACAGCCGCGAGGCCACCAACCTAAACGCTATGGAGTCGAGCCTGGTGCTTATGGGGCGCGACGGCAACCTGTTCAGTCGCGAGCGCCTGGCCAACCCGCTGAACAGCATCCGCCACCTGGCCGTGGCCGCCGACGGCACCATCGCCTGCGGCCAGCAATACCAGGGCGAGCCCAGCGACGCCGTACCGCTGCTGGCGGTCAAACGCCCAGGCCAGCCACTCCAGGACTTCCCGGTGGCTGCCGAGCAACGCCAAGCCATGCAGCAGTACTGCGCCAGCCTGGCAATTCACAATGAACTGCGCCTGCTGGCACTCACCGCCCCACGGGGCAATCGCCTGCTGATCTGGGACTTGGACAACGCTCGCCTGCGCTTGGACGTACCACTGCCGGACTGCGCAGGCGTCGGCGCGATAGCCGAAGGCTTTGTGGTCAGCTCCGGGGTTGGTCGCTGCCGCCGCTATGACTGCCGTACAGCAACCATCAGCAGCCAACCACTGGAGCTCCCCGCCGGGCTCTGGGATAACCACTTACGTTTGGCCTGACGCGACAATTTACTCAAGTTAAAAATGCTGGCGCCGACCTATACTGGTACATCTCTGTTCTCCAGTATCGAGGCACCAGCATGGCCATCAAAAATTCCTTGCGCAGTCAGACCTTGGTCCTGCTCAGCGGCAGCTTGTTGCTGATGCTGTTGATTGCCTTGGGCTGCTTCAAGTTCCTCTCCGGCAATATCAACGCTTATCAAGATCTACTGGCCCAGGAAATGCTGGCTGCCAGTGAGGTCGACCAGGCCAACCTAGAATTCAAGATTCAGGTGCAAGAGTGGAAAAACGTACTCTTGCGCGGCAGCGACCCTGCCGCCCTGGACAAGTATTGGAACCAGTTTGTCGAGCAGGAAACCAAGGTTCAAAAAAGCCTTGAAGCCCTGCTGGCTGTTCCGGCGCTGGAAGGCGACTTCAGACAACAAGCCAGCCGCCTGAAAGACGAACACCGCAGCCTCGGCCAAGCCTATCGCCAAGGCCGCGCAGCGTTTATTGCCGCCAATGCCGACAGCAAAGCCGGTGATGCCGCAGTCAAAGGCATCGACCGCGCCGCCAGCGAGCAGATGTCTGCCCTAGTCAAACAACTGCATGAGCACGCCCATACCAAATCCATGGCAATTGCCAGCAGTGCCAGCGGCACCATTGTTAGCGGTGTATTGATCCTTATCGGGGCCGCCATCGTGGTGGCCATTGGTAGCCTGACCCTGGTCAATCGCAACTTGCTGGCGCCCATCGGCACACTCACCGGCCATATCGAACAACTTAGCCGCGGCAAGATTGGCCAGCGCCTGATCAACCAGCGTCACGACGAGCTGGGTCGCCTGACCGACTCCGCCAATCTGTTGCGCGACTTTCTCGCCGATGCCAGCCAGCAACTGCACCACAGCACCCAGGAACTGGACAGCGCCAGCGGCAACCTCAACAACATCGCCACCCTGATGACCGAAGGCGTACGCGAACAGTTCGACCGTACCGACCAGGTGGCCACCGCCATGCAGGAAATGTCTGCCACCGCTCAGGAAGTAGCCCGCCATGCGGCCGAAGCGGCACATGCCGCCGACGATGCCGACAGTTCGGCACGCCAAAGCGACAACGTGATGCAGTCCACCATTGCCACCATCACCAGCATTCGCAACGAAATCGCCAACACCGCTAACGTGATTCGCACTCTGGAAACCGACAGCGAACGCATCGGCAAGGTGCTGGAAGTGATTCGCGGCATCGCCGAGCAAACCAACCTGCTGGCCCTCAACGCCGCCATCGAGGCCGCACGCGCTGGCGATGCTGGTCGCGGCTTTGCCGTGGTAGCCGATGAGGTGCGTAACCTGGCGAAAAAAACCGCCGACTCCACCGCCGAGATCAACCAGATCATCAGCGATGTACAAACCGGGGCAGCCAACGCTGTGCGTGCCATCGTCAGTGGCCAGACCCGTAGCGAAGAAGGCGTCGAGCAAGTCACCCAGGCCGGCGCCATGCTGCAGCGTATCTCCGGCGCCGTGGAGGCCATTCGCGACATGAACCGGCAAATTGCTACGGCTGCCGAAGAACAGACCTCGGTGGCAGAAGACATCTCGCAAAATCTCACCGAACTGACCGCGATTGCCAACGCCAACCAAGAGCACGTTGGCCGCACGCAAACCGCTAGCCACTCTCTGCAAGACCTGTCCGGTCAACTGGGCAGCGTCAGCCAGCGACTCCAAGCCTAAGCCCCGCGCAGTACCTGGCCAAGCGGCCAGGTACTGCCTCCCCTCCGCTCCGCCGATTAGATCAAAACGGGCAACAGCCTGTTACGCCAAAGTGGCACCGTAAACTTTTGCAAAGCAGCGCTTTTGACTCTAGAGGCCGCGCAGGGCTAAGGTGCGAGGCTTGCTTACGCCCCTCCTGCCAAGCCAAGGATTCGGACCATGTTGCGCCGCCGCATGCTGACCATGCTGGGTGTGGTTACCCTCACGGTACTCGCTCTCGCCACCGCTAAATTCATCTCCATTTACCAGCAGATCCAGCAGTTCAGCGGACCGCGGCCACCGATTGCGGTCAGCGCCGCCACCGCCAGCCTGCAGCCCTGGCAGAACCTGCTGCCGGCCATCGGTAGCCTCAAGGCCTTTCAAGGTGTGGAGCTGACGGTAGAAGAAGGCGGCACGGTCAACGACCTGCAGTTCAACTCCGGTGAAAAAGTCAGCTTGCATCAACCGCTGGTGCAACTCGACAGCGACGTGGAACAGGCGAGTCTGGCCACTGCTCAAGCCGAACTGGGCCTGGCCAAGGTCGAGTACGAGCGTGGTAAAAACCTTGTGGGCCGCCAGGCGATCTCGAAAAGCGAGTTCGACCGTCTGAGCGCCGAGCTGCAAAAATCCATCACCCGTGTGGCGCAACTCAAGGCCCTGCTGGACAAGAAACGCATCATCGCGCCATTCGCCGGCACCATCGGCATCCGCCAGGTGGATGTCGGTGACTTCGTCGCCGCCGGCACCCCGGTAGCCACCCTGCAGGACCTCTCCACCCTGTTTGTCGACTTCTTCCTGCCGGAGCAGAACGTGCCCCTGCTGGCCATCGGTCAACAGGTGCGCATTAAGGTAGCGGCCTACCCCGACGAGGTGTTTATCGGCAAGATCAGCGCCATCAACCCCAAGGTCGAAGACAGCACTCGCAACCTGCAAGTGCGCGCCATGCTCGCCAACCCCAATGGCAAGCTGCTGCCGGGTATGTTCGCCAACCTGCAGGTGCAACTGGCCGAACAGGCAGAGCAGGTGGTGGTGCCGGAAACCGCGGTGACCTTCACCCTCTATGGCAACAGTCTGTATGTGGGGGGGCCCCATACCCCAGAGCCAGCGCCCAACCCATGCGAGTCGGCCGTGGGCAGTTTGATGTGCGCGATCGGCATCGCCAAGGCACCAACTGCCGCCGAGCAGCCCGCGCAGGACCTGCAGGTGGAGCGCCGCTTTGTCGAAACCGGTGAGCGCCGCGATGGCCAGGTGGTGATTCTCAAAGGCCTGAAGGCCGGCGAGCAGATCGTCACCGCCGGCCAGCTGAAGCTCGATAACGGCGCCAGCGTCAGCCTGATCGATGATCAAGCCCTGACCGGCAAAGCCAGTAGCCAGCCCGCCGCCAACTGATTCGGCGCCCGCGCCAAGGACCTTTTTTCATGGCTTTTACCGATCCCTTTATCCGTCGCCCGGTGCTGGCCACGGTGGTCAGTCTGCTGATCGTGCTGCTCGGCTTGCAGGCCTTCAACAAACTGACCATCCGCCAATACCCGCAGATGGAAAACGCCCTGATCACGGTGACCACCGCCTATCCAGGCGCCAACGCCGAAACCATCCAGGGCTATATCACTCACCCCCTGCAGCAGAGCCTGGCCAGCGC
>NKIE01000059.1 GCA_002256055.1 Pseudomonas sp. PGPPP3
CGTAGGCATCGAACCCCAGCTTCTCGGCAATCGCCTGACGCTTGGCCTCTTGCTCATCATCCAGCTTGGCAATAATCCGCCCGGGAATACCGACCGCCGTGGCGCCGGCGGGCACCGCTTTGGTGACGACTGCATTGGAGCCAATTTTCGCCCCAGCGCCGACCGTGAACGGCCCCAGCACCTTAGCGCCAGCACCCACCACCACACCATCTTCCAGGGTCGGATGACTCTTGCCTTTATTCCAACTGGTGCCACCCAGGGTCACCCCTTGGTAGAGCGTGACGTCATTACCAATTTCAGCGGTCTCGCCGATGACAATGCCCATGCCGTGATCGATAAAGAAGCGTCGACCGATCTTCGCTCCCGGATGAATCTCGATACCGGTCAGCCAGCGACCAAAGTTCGACAACATGCGCGCCAGCCACTTCCAACCCGCCACCCACAGGTAATGGGCCAAGCGATGTAGCCAGACAGCGTGCAAACCCGGATAGCAGGTCAACACTTCAAAGGTGTTGCGCGCCGCCGGATCGCGATGGAATACGCTCTGAACATCTTCTCGCATGCGCTCGAACATCAAACATCTCTCCGCTTATGGGCTTCGCCGCGAGCCGCCTTCTGGGTTTCCGTCAGGATGCCGCGCAGGATATTCATTTCCAGCTTGCTGATATTGCTGCGGCCATACAGGCGCCGCAGACGCGACATCAAATGCCGCGGATTACTCGGGTCATGGAAGCCAATCTGCACCAGAGTGCTTTCCAGGTGACCGTAAAACAGCTCCAACTCATCCGCCGTGACCGGCAAACTGGCTTGCTCGCCGTTGGTTTCCAGCTTGGCCATCTTGGTCGGCTGCCCCTGCTGCGCCAGCCAGGCCATGCGCACTTCATAAGTCAGCACCTGCACGGCAGTGGCCAGATTGAGCGAACTGAATTCAGGGTCGGACGGAATGTGCACGTGAAACTGGCAACGCTGCAGCTCTTCATTGGTCAGGCCGGCGTACTCGCGCCCAAACACCAGCGCCACCTCGCCGCCCTGCTCCACCTGCTGCAAGCTGGCGGTCGCACATTCGCGCGGGTCCAGAAGCGGCCAGGGGATATGTCGATCCCGCGCACTGGTACCAAGTACCAGACTGCAACCGACCAACGCCTCTTCAAGAGTTCCCACAATGTGGGCGCCATCAAGAATATCAACCGCACCGGACGCACGCGCCACCGCCTCGCTACTGGGAAAGTCCTGCGGATCAACCAGCACCAGACGGCTAACGCCCATGTTTTTCATGGCCCGCGCCGCGCCGCCGATGTTGCCGGGATGGCTGGTATTGACCAACACCACACGAATTTTTTCCAGCACAAGCAGGCCCACATAAACAGCAAAAGGGAGCAAATCTTACAGAGCCCCACCCCGTTACGCCATGCAAGCCGTCAGAGGCTCTTTTTACCGGACGCTTTTCTGCTAGAATGTCCGGCTTTCTTTAACGACCCAGGTGAAACTTCCATGCAGCCCATGCTGAATATCGCACTGCGCGCGGCCCGCAGCGCCGGTGAACTGATTTTCCGCTCCATCGAGCGCTTGGACGTGATCTCGGCCGACGAGAAAGATGCCAAGGATTACGTAACCGAAGTGGATCGTGCCGCCGAGCAGAGCATCATCCAGGCGCTGCGCAAGGCGTACCCGACCCACGGCATCCTCGGCGAAGAAAGCGGCCTGAACCCAGGCAGCGGCGAAGGCGCCGACTACCTGTGGATCATCGACCCGCTGGACGGCACCACCAACTTCATCCGCGGCGTACCGCACTTTGCCATCAGCATCGCCTGCAAATACCGCGGCCGCCTGGAACACGCAGTGATCATCGACCCGGTACGCCAGGAAGAATTCACCGCCAGCCGCGGTCGTGGCGCCGCCCTCAACGGCCGCCGCATGCGCGTTAGCGCGCGCAAAGGTCTGGAAGGCGCACTGCTCGGCACCGGCTTCCCGTTCCGTGATGGCCAGCTCGACAACCTCGACAACTACCTGGGCATGTTCCGCGACCTCACTGGCCAGACCGCCGGCATCCGCCGCGCAGGCGCTGCCAGCCTGGACCTGGCCTATGTGGCTGCCGGCCGCTTCGATGCGTTCTGGGAATTCGGCCTGTCCGAATGGGACATGGCTGCAGGCGCCCTGCTGATTCAGGAAGCCGGCGGCTTGGTGAGCGACTTCACCGGCGGTCACGAATTCCTCGAAAAAGGCCAGATCGTCGCCGGCAACACCAAGTGCTTCAAGGCCGTTCTCACCGCGATCCAGCCGCACCTGTCGACCGCGCTCAAGCGCTGATCCGCAGCGCAGGGCCGGCACCCCGCCGGCCCTGCAGGCTCACCGCCACACTTGCCGCACAGCCGGCAACCGGGCTTAATCCAGCGACCTCGCCACGGATGCCCGCCATGACCAATCTCGCCGCCGAACAACCCAGCCCGTGCGCCACGCCGACAGCATTGCGTGCGCTGATCGAAAGTCGCCGCGCCGTCCGCCGCTTCACCGCCGAACAGGTGCCTGAAGCGATCATCCGTGACTGCCTGGAACTGGCGGTGCTCGCCCCCAACTCCTGCAACCTGCAACCCTGGAGCTTCCAGGTGGTGCGCGACCCGCAAGTGCTCAGCCAACTGCATCACGTGTGCATGAGCCAGAACGCCGCCAAGGCTCCGCTGATCATCGCCGTGCTGGCGCGCCCGGATACTTGGCGCCAGGCCTGCCAGAACGTCATCGATTACTGGCCCGAGACTGAAGTCCCCGAGCGTATCCGCCACTTCTACCGCAAGACAGCGCCCTTCCAGTACAACCAGGGGCCGTTCGGCCTGCTTGGTCTGTGCAAGCGCCAACTGCTGCGCCTGGCAGCGCTGCGCAAGCCACTAATGCGCGCGCCCAACAGCCTGGCGCAAATGCGCTTGTGGGCCGTGAAGTCCACGGCCCTGGCCGCAGAAAACCTGATGCTGGCGTTCCAGAGCCACGGTTACGCCACGTGCCCAATGGAAGGTTTCGACGAAGTGCGCCTGCGCCAGACCCTCGACATCCCACGTCAAGCCATCCCCATCATGCTGCTGGCGGTCGGCAAGCAAGGCGACAAGGCCATCTACAACCCGCGCCTACGCTTCCCACTGGAGCAACACGTGACCTGGTTATGAGGTCGCGACCCTGCGCCACTTCTAGAGCTTAATCAGCCAGATCAATAGTGCTGGGCAAGGCGAGACGACCGGTCATATGCTCGCCCCATGAACAGTATTCGACTCGACAAGCGTGACCTGATCCTCGCCAAAGGCGCCGCGGTAATGACCCGCCGCGGCTACCACGGCACCGGCGTGCAGGAAATCGTCCAGGCTGCCGGCATCCCCAAAGGCTCGTTCTACCACTACTTCGCCAGCAAAGAAGACTTTGCCCTGCAGGCCCTGGAGTTCATCTACCAGCCGCGCCTGCAGCGCTATGCCGAAGCCCTGAGCAACCCGGCGCTGAGCCCGCGCGCACGAATTCTGGCCTATTACGGCGAACTGCTGGCGCACTTCCGCCAACAGGAACGCCTCGAATACCACTGCTTTATTGGCAGCCTGAGCTTTGAAATGAGCGAGCTGCTGCCCGCCATCGGCCAACAGGTCGAAGCGGTTCTGCAACAGTCCGCCCTGACCCTGCAGCACTGCCTTGAACAGGCGCAACAGGCTGGCGAACTGGCCGCCGATGAAGACTGCGCCAATCTCGCGGCCTTTATCGCCAATGCCTGGCAGGGTGTGCTGACGCGCCTCAAAGTCGGCAGCCAGACCCAGCCTGTGGAAGAGTTTGTCCAACGCCTTGAGCGCTTGCTCAAGGCCTGATTTTTTTCCCTGATTAATGAGACGACCGGTCACCTGGCCGGCAGAGGAGCATCCATGACCGCCCCCGTAAAAGCCCTGTTTGAACCCTTCCGCCTGGGCAACCTGGAACTGCCGACCCGTGTGGTCATGGCCCCCATGACCCGCTCCTTCTCGCCAGGCGGCGTGCCCAACAGCAAGGTCATTGAGTACTACCGTCGCCGCGCCGCGGCCGGCGTTGGACTGATCATCACCGAAGGCACCACGGTCAACCACCCGGCCGCCAACGGCTACCCCAACGTGCCGCGTTTCTATGGCGAAGACGCTCTGGCCGGCTGGAAGAAAGTGGTCGATGCCGTGCATGCCGAAGGCGGCCGCATCGTTCCGCAACTCTGGCACGTCGGCAATGTGCGCAAGCTCGGCACCGAGCCGGATGGCGACGTACCCGGCTATGGCCCGATGGAAAAACTCAAGGATGGCAAGGAAGTCGTGCATGGCATGACCCAGGCCGACATCGACAACGTCATCGCCGCCTTCGCCCAAGCCGCCCGCGACGCACAGTCCATCGGCATGGATGGCGTGGAAATCCACGGTGCACACGGCTACCTGGTCGACCAATTCTTCTGGGAAGGCAGCAACCAGCGCACCGACGGTTACGGCGGCAGCCTGGCCAACCGTTCGCGCTTTGCCATTGGACTGATCAAGGCTGTACGCGCCGCCGTCGGCCCGGACTTCCCGATCATCCTGCGCTTCTCCCAGTGGAAGCAGCAGGACTACTCGGCACGCCTGGTGCTGAGCCCGGAAGCCCTGGGTGAATTCCTGCAGCCGCTGTCTGACGCTGGCGTGGACATCTTCCACTGCTCGACTCGCCGCTTCTGGGAGCCAGAATTCGACGGCTCCGACCTCAACCTGGCCGGCTGGACCCGCAAGCTCACCGGCAAGCCGACCATCACCGTGGGCAGCGTCGGCCTAGACGGCGAGTTCCTGCAATTTATGGTCAACACCGACAAGGTCGCCAAGCCTGCCGATCTCGGCGCCCTGCTGACCCGCCTGAACAATCAGGAGTTTGATTTGGTGGCCGTCGGCCGCGCCCTACTGGTCGATCCGGAGTGGGCGGTGAAGGTCCGCGATGGCCACCAAGAGGACATCCTGCCGTTCAGCCGCGAAGCCTTGATGAAACTGGTTTAATCCGGCAACCAACCCCTGGCGCACGGTGCAAACCGAGCGCCACCTTTGAGCCTCGCTAGCGCGGGGCTTTTTTTGCGCATGATTTTGTCGACCCCAGCCCGTAGAATCGCGCCTTTCCGTTTGCCGCGAGCCTGCCATGCCGACCCATCAACTGCGCCCCCAGGGGGACTTCCCCGTTGCCGGCCTGCCCCGCCGCCTGGCGGCCATGTTCTATGACTTTTTGCTCTGCGTAGCCTTGCTGTTGGTGATTGCCTCGCTCTACCGCCTGGCTCTCAGCGGTTTTTATGGCAGCGAGCAACTCAAGCAACTCTCCGATTCCGGCGCCCTGGACGGCGATCCCTTGCTGTCGACCCTGTTGCTGCTGAGCCTGTTTGGCTTTTTTGCCAAGTTCTGGACCCACAACGGCCAGACCCTGGGCATGCAGGTGTGGGGCATCCGCGTGCAGAACGCTAACGGCAGCGCCATCGACCTATGGCAAGCGCTGCTGCGCTTCCTGATCGCTATCATCTCCTGGCTCTGCTGTGGCCTGGGCTTCTGGTGGATGCTCTGGGACAAGAAAAAGCTCAGCTGGCACGACCGTTACTCGGAAAGCATGATCGTGCAGCTGCCGAAAAAGCAGTAACGCCCAGCGATAAAAAAACCGGCAATCACTGCCGGTTTTTTTATTTGCGCACCACCCGCCGGGTTATCCGGCGCGGCGCAGCATCACCAGCCCGGCCAGGGCGCAAATGGCGGCCGGGATCAACACCGCCAACAGCGGCGGGAAGCCGAACACCAAACTGGAAGGCCCCAGCAAGTCCTGGCCAATCTTGAACACAAAGCCCACCAGCACGCCGGTAAACACCCGCTGGCCGAGGGTCACCGAGCGCAGTGGGCCGAAGATAAAGGAGATGGCCATCAACACCAGCGCCGCCGTCACCAGGGGTTGCAGGATCTTGGTCCAGAACGCCAGCCAGTAACGGCCATTGGCCAGGCCTTGATCAGCCAGGTAATGGATGTAGCGCCACAAGCCGGTCACCGACAACGCCTCAGGCTCCAACACCACAGTGCCGAGCAGCTGCGGATTCAACTGCACGTCCCAGCGCTGGCTCGGGCTGTTGACCACGGCGGTGGATTGCTCCTGCAGCTGAGTCGTGACCACATCTTCCAGCTGCCAGTGATCACTTTGAAACAGCGCGCGACGGGCGAAGCTAGCCGACAGCAGGTTGCGCTGGGCATCGAACTGGTAGCGCGTCACCCCGAGCAGCACGCCATTGGGCTGCACGGCGTTGATATGGATGAACTCATCACCCTGACGGTGCCACAAGCCGCGCTTGGAGCTTTGCGCCTCACCTCCGCCCTGGGCCGTGGCCCGATTGGCCTGGGCCAAGTTCTCACTCCACGGCGCTAGGTATTCGCCGATCAGCACGCCTGCCAGCATGATCACAAGCATCGGCTTCATCACTGCCCAGACGATCCGGCGGATGGACACCCCGGCGGCACGCATGATGGTCAGTTCACTGCTGCTGGCCAGGTTACCCAGGCCGATCAGACAACCGATCAGCGCCGCCATCGGCAGCATTTCATAGATACGCCGCGGAATGGTCAGCAGCACCCAGGCGCCGGCGTCGAGCAGACCGTAGGAGGCACTGATATCACCCAACTCGTCGATATAGGCAAACAACAGCGCCAGGCCGACGATGATGCCCAGTACCGCCAGAATGGCGAAGAACACGCTGGTGCCGATGTAGCGATCGAGCTTAACCATGGGTCACCTCCCGCACGGCGCGGCGAGAAGCCCATTTGAGCCGTATGGGCTCCCAATACAAGAGCAATAGCCCCAGCACCAGGAACACCCCATGCACCCACCACAACCCCAGTTGCGGCGGAATCTTGCCCTTATCCAAAGCGCCGCGTGCGGCGATCAACAGGGCCAGGTAAGTCATGTAAATCAGGATGGCCGGCAACAGTTTGAGGAAACGACCCTGGCGCGGATTGACCCGCGACAGCGGCACTGCCAGCAGGGTGACGATAAACACCAGCAACGGGATCGACAGGCGCCACTGCAGCTCGGCCTGCTCTACCCGGTCCGCGCTGGTGAATAGATCGAGCGTCGGCACCGCTTCGCGCTCACCAATGTCCTCGCTAACTTCCGGTTTGGGCAGCAGTACGCCGTAGGTGTCGTAGTGAATCTTGCGGTAATCGGCCTGACCAGGGTTGCCGTCGTAGCGATAACCGTTTTCCAGCACTAGGTAATGGCTGCCGTCGGCCTGGATTTCCTGATGGCCCTTCTCAGCCACCAACAAGGCAATCGCTCGCTCCTTATCACCGGCGGCAGACAGGCGCTTGTCGGAGATAAACACCCCGGACAGCTGGCTGCGGTCTTCCGACAGTTTCTCGGTGTAGGTCACCCGCGTACCGCTGCGAATAGCCTGAAAACGCCCCGCATCAAGGGTGTCGAATTCAGTCATGGCGGCTTGCTGATTGAGAATCTTAGCCACTTCGGTGGCGCCCTGTGGCGCCAGACTCAAACTCAACCAGGCGACCAGGCAGGCCACGCCGGCGGCCGACACCAGGGTGTAGGCGGTCAGACGCTGCTGACTGACGCCAGCGGCCGAGAGCACGGTCATCTCGCTGTCGAGGTACAGGCGGCCGTAGGCCAGCAACACACCCAGGAACAGACCCAGAGGAAGAATCAGCTGAAAAAAACTCGGCAGCTTGTAGGCCATGATCAAAAACAGCACCGTATGATCCAGGCGCCCTTCGGCGGCCTGGGCCAGGTACTTGATGAAACGCCCGCTCATGATGATGACCAACAGCACCGCACTGACGGCGCCAGAGGTCAACAACAGCTCTCGGGACAAATAACGGAACACGATCAAAGCAGACACTCCAGGGTTGTCAGGCTTGGGCGGCTACGCTCAAACTAGCCGGACTGATGCCAATCGCCACCTGGCGATCCACCAAAAAATGGTGGCCATTATCCTGCAATCCCGACTCTTTGTCTTGGGGACACCACAGCATGCAATTTCTGGTTAAAAGCAGCCCGGTAACAACCCTGAAAACCGCCACATTGGTGGTCGCCGTCGGCGAAGGGCGCAAGCTCGGCGCCACCGCCACAGCCTTAGACCTGG
This sequence comes from Pseudomonas sp. PGPPP3, assembly GCA_002256055.1. GTDB lineage: Bacteria > Pseudomonadota > Gammaproteobacteria > Pseudomonadales > Pseudomonadaceae > Aquipseudomonas. The sequence goes on from NKIE01000059.1 coordinate 8,108, forward strand.
CCAGTGGCGGCGCCATCAGCAGCCTGCTCAAGCGTGGCGACCTAGCCGGTAAGGTCGGGCAAAGCCTGCTGCTGCACAACCTGGCCAACCTCAAGGCCGAGCGCGTACTGCTGGTGGGTTGCGGTAAAGACGCCGAACTCAGCGACCGTCAGTTCCGCAAAATTGTCGCCGCCAGCCACGCCGTCCTCAAAGGCTTGGGCGGCAGCGATGCCACGCTGACCCTGACCGAACTCAGCGTCAAAGGCCGCGATGCCTACGCCAAGGCGCGCTTGCTGGTGGAAACCCTGGCCGACGGTGGTTACGTATTCGACCAGTTCAAGAGCCAGAAGGCCGAACCGCGCGCACTGAAGAAGATCACCCTGCTGGCCGACAAAGCCGAACTGACCGATACCGAGCGCGGCAGCCAGCACGCCCAGGCTATCGCCAACGGCATGGCCTTTACCCGCGACCTCGGCAACCTACCGCCAAACCTGTGTCACCCGAGCTACCTGGCCGAGCAGGCCAAAGCCTTGGGCAAGGCGCACAAGAACCTCAAGGTCGAGATTCTCGACGAGAAAGAGCTGAAAAAGCTCGGCGCTGGCGCCTTCCTCGCCGTAGCACAGGGCAGCGATCAGCCGCCGCGCATGATCGTGATGAACTACCAGGGCGGTAAGAAAGACGCCAAGCCAGTGGTACTGGTCGGTAAGGGCATCACCTTCGACACCGGCGGCATCAGCCTCAAGCCGGGGCTGGGCATGGACGAGATGAAGTACGACATGTGCGGCGCCGCCAGCGTATTCGGCACCCTGCACGCCGTACTGGCCCTGCAACTGCCGATCAATCTGGTGTGCCTGCTGGCCTGCGCCGAGAACATGCCGAGCGGCGGCGCCACCCGTCCTGGCGACATCGTCACCACCATGAGCGGGCAGACCGTGGAAATCCTCAACACCGACGCCGAAGGCCGCTTGGTGCTGTGCGACACCCTGACCTACGCCGAACGCTTCAAGCCACAGGCGGTGATCGACATCGCCACCCTCACCGGCGCCTGCATCGTAGCCCTGGGCAGCAACACCTCAGGTTTGATGGGCAACGATGACACCCTGGTGCAGCAACTGCTCGACGCCGGTGTTTACGCTGACGACCGTGCCTGGCAGCTGCCGCTGTTCGAGGAATACCAGGAGCAACTCGACAGCCCATTCGCCGACATCGCCAACATCGGCGGGCCGAAAGCCGGCAGCATCACCGCCGGCTGCTTCCTCTCGCGCTTCGCCAAGCAATACCACTGGGCGCACCTGGATATCGCCGGCACCGCCTGGATCAGCGGCGGCAAGGACAAGGGCGCCACCGGCCGCCCAGTACCGCTGCTGACCCAGTACCTGCTGGACCGGGTGTAAATGCGCATAGAGTTTTATGTGCTGCCCGGCGACCAGCCGGGCGAGCGCCTGCGCGCGGCCTGCCAGTTGGCGACCAAGGGCTGGCGCCATGACCTGCCCGTGTTCGTGCGCGGCGCCGATGCGGCACAGTGCGAAGAGCTGGACGAACTGCTGTGGCGCTTCAAGGGTGAAACCTTTGTCCCGCACAATTTGTACGAAGACGGCACCGACGCGCCGGTGCTGATCGGTATTGATCAGTCGCCCCATGTCGCCAACGGCTTGCTGATCAACCTGCATCCACACCTGCGTGAAGACCTCAGCCCTTTCAGTCGGGTCATCGAGATCGTCAATCAGCATCCCGAGCAGCTGCAATTGGCTCGGGACAATTTTCGCCTTTATCGGCAACGGGGCTTTGCCCCGCAACGCGTTGAACTCTGACCATGGATAGCCACAATCCGCCTAAACCCGGCAACTTGCTCAACGACCTTGAGTCGATCCGCCAGTTGCTCGACCAGCAGCAGTTGGAACCGCCGCTGCTGACCGAGTCGGTCGACACCAGCGCCATCCCCTTGCTGTGCGACATCGTCCCGCCCAGCGAGCTGGTGCCGCCCCGCCCGAGCCAGGCCGCCGCCCTGCAACAGCGCCTCGACCCCGCTCCGAGCGTCGCCAGCATAGCGCCCGTCAGCGCGCCAGTAACACCGGCACCGGCTGCACCAACCCCGACAGCCAGCGCCATCAACGCCAGCCTGCAACAACGCCTGCACCCTGGCGCCCTGGAGCTGCAACGTGTTGACCGCGAGCTGCGCGCCGCCGCCCAACTGCTGCTGCAAGATGTGATAGACGACTTCGTCCCGCAGATCGAAGCCGAACTCAAGCGCCGTCTCGACGTACGTCTCGACCTGCTGCTCAGCCAGCGCAAGCCTTAAACCGGTATGTCACCCCCAGCGCAGGCTAAATAAGCGCCTGCGCTTACGGCCCACGGCGCTAACCCGTTATACTTGCCGGCTTTCCCGATTAGCCGCCAAATTAGGGTCCCCGCCGCGCTATGGACAAGACCTACCAGCCGCACGCCATTGAAACCACCTGGTACCAGACCTGGGAAGCGAACAACTATTTCGCTCCGCAAGGTTCTGGCGACGCCTACACCATCATGATCCCGCCGCCGAACGTCACCGGCAGCCTGCACATGGGCCATGGTTTCAATAACGCCATCATGGACGCCCTGATCCGCTTCCGCCGCATGCAGGGGCGCAACACCCTGTGGCAGCCGGGCACCGCTCACGCGG
>NKIE01000857.1 GCA_002256055.1 Pseudomonas sp. PGPPP3
TCCAAGCCAAACCAGCATCCGGCAATTCAACTTTACCCAAGGTGGCAACAATATTTTGAAGAATGATGCCAGAAACCCACCTTGCGTCATCGGCTCAGTTTGCTCCCAGACACCTCCGAACAAGAGCGTTTGCGAAGACAACAGCGGCATCTATTGGGGGCCAGGTGCAGACGACCCGTCGGTTGTGGCACCAAATGGCGTGGCAGAGTGCTGGCAGGTAAACAAAGCTATCTACGACTCGGCCGGAGTTCAACTATATCCGGCACGGAAAGTTGACCAGTTGCCTCAGAATTACTATGCCGGTCGAGACAGTCAGTTTAAGTTGGTTCGGAATTTCTGGCAGGATTACTCGCCCGACGACAACTTGGATGGTCCTACCGATTATGAGGCAGAAGAATTCTATAAGATCAACGAGAGCAAGAATCCTGCTCTTTTGCTCCTTGATCGCGAAGGGCTTGAGCTTTTCAAGAGCGTTAATGGGAGCGTGACGCGGGACGTCAGGAATAATGTTGAGATCGCGTCCTATGCGGCGATCTCCCAATATCTCAATCTGGAACTTGCATCTCAACCGGCCTGTCCCGGCGACGGCAACGGCGATGGTTTGGTAGATTCTAGGGACCTCAGGCAGTATAACGCACTGGTGCGG
>NKIE01000858.1 GCA_002256055.1 Pseudomonas sp. PGPPP3
ATGAAGACCGACAAGCGCGGCATCGGTGATCTGAACGTAGCCGTCACCTTTGGTGGTGTGACATTCCGCCCAGGTGAGTATGTGTATGCGGATAACAACGGCATCATTGTCTCGCCGCAGCCGCTGCAAATGCCGGCTTAAGCGGTTGTCGCTGCACCTGCAGGCCCGCCTCGATGGCGGGCCTGTTTGCTTATTCCGATATTCGGTTCAGGAGTGGCAATGCACGAGGATGTAAATGCGCAATCGGGCCTGGTCCATGGCTTCGTACTGGATGGGCAGGGCGGCGCTCGTCGTCTGGCGCGAGAGGCGCTGGACAGCCTGAGCTTGCAACCTGAGGAAAGTCTCTGGCTGCACTGGGATCGCAGTCATCCCATGGCGCAGGAGTGGTTGCGCCAGCGCAGCGGGGTGAGTGAATTCAGCTGTGATCTGCTGCTGGAGGAAAATACCCGGCCGCGACTATTGGCGCTGCCGGAGGATGAACTTCTGCTGTTTTTGCGCGGGGTCAATCTTAATCCCGGTGCGGAGCCTGAAGACATGGTGTCGATCCGCATCTTTGCCAATGCTCAGCAGTTGATCTCGATGCGCTTACGGCCGCTGCGCGCAGTCAATGACCTGGCGCTGCAGTTTGCCCAAGGCTGCG
>NKIE01000859.1 GCA_002256055.1 Pseudomonas sp. PGPPP3
ATTCTTTTTTGTTTGTACTTAACCAGATCCTATTGAATAAACGAGTTTTATTCATTGTAACCAAGGTTTTTCATCAGGAATTCTTTGGCAAATCCCCTCATATTTTCAGGCTCAATTTTACACAAACAAATCAATTCATCTCCTTTATAAAAACCGGGATTTTTTTCTAAAAACCAACGTACTTGTTGCTTAGATGCTTTATCGAATGTAGCTTGTGCCAATTCGCTTTTTAGCTCTCCTCCATCAAGCGGAAACTGAATGATGCCACTTCCATTTTTATACAATTCAGGATAGATATGTGTGGCCATTTCTTCAAGTAGCTTAAACAATTCTTCCTGACTCTTTTTATCTGCATCTATGCAAGGATAGTACTCTTTAAAAAACAAACGCAAATACATAAAAGTACGATGACCTTTTGAAAGCAAAAACCAATACCAGTTTTTTGCAGGATTGGTTTTGATAATACTTGCTACAGATAAACACCAGCCTCTGATGAGTTCAATTGTACCCCAGTATTCCGGCGATATAATTGTGTCTCCAGAAAACAGAATTGAATATTCTTCTGTTCCGCTTTGGTTGGGGTTGATGGCATATGTTGTAAATCCACGAAGTATTCTGTTGTCATCAAAAAGCAAACCT
>NKIE01000860.1 GCA_002256055.1 Pseudomonas sp. PGPPP3
GTGGCGCCGCCGATCATCAGCGGCAGGTGGAAGCCCTGGCGCTGCATTTCGCGGGCGACATGCACCATCTCGTCCAGCGACGGGGTGATCAGGCCGGACAGGCCGATGATGTCGCACTTCTCGGCAATCGCCGTTTGCAGAATCTTCTCCGCTGGCACCATCACGCCCAGATCGACGATGTCGTAGCCGTTACAGCCGAGCACCACGCCGACGATGTTCTTGCCGATGTCGTGCACGTCGCCTTTGACCGTGGCCATCAGGATCTTGCCCTTGGCTTCCGGCTTGTCGCCTTTTTCCAGCTCGATAAAGGGGATCAGGTGGGCCACGGCCTGTTTCATCACCCGGGCGGATTTCACCACCTGCGGGAGGAACATCTTGCCTTCGCCGAACAGGTCGCCGACCACGTTCATGCCGGCCATCAGCGGGCCTTCGATCACTTCGATCGGGCGGGCGCACTGCTGGCGGCATTCTTCGGTGTCTTCGACGATAAAGGCAGTGATGCCCTTGACCAGTGCGTGCTTGAGGCGCTCGACCACGCTCCAGGTGCGCCACTCTTCGGTCTCGGCCTCTTTAACGCTGCCGTCGCCCTTGTAGTTGTCGGCGATGGCCAGCAGGGCGTCGGTGCCTTCCGGCG
>NKIE01000861.1 GCA_002256055.1 Pseudomonas sp. PGPPP3
CGGCGCTGGCGTCGTGGCCAAGATCGTCGAGTAATCGATTGATCAAATCTCATCGGGCCGGCATAATGGTCGGCCTGATTTTGTTTTTAGGTCAGTAGCTCAATTGGCAGAGCGACGGTCTCCAAAACCGTAGGTTGGGGGTTCGATTCCCTCCTGACCTGCCAGATTCTCCTTCGGATGAACTGGTGTGTCTTTTACAGGATCCTTGCAAATGAATGCCAAGGCTGAAGCCGTTGAATCACGTTACGACCTTTTGAAGTGGCTTGTTGTTGCTGCTTTGATTGTAGTCGGTGTGGTTGGTAATCAGTTCTACGCCGCAGAGCCAATTATCTATCGTGTATTGGCGCTGTTGGCTATTGCTGTTGTTGCTGCTTATGTTGGTTTGCAGACGGCAAAAGGTCAGGCGTTCTTTGGCTTGGTGAAAGAAGCGCGCATCGAAATCCGTAAGGTTGTTTGGCCTACGCGCCAAGAAACCACGCAGACTACGTTGATCGTGGTTGCCGTGGTTCTGGTTATGGCGCTGCTGTTGTGGGGTCTTGATTCCCTGCTTGGCTGGCTTGTTTCGTTGATTGTTGGTTAAAAGGTGTCCCGTGGCTAAGCGGTGGTACGTTGTGCATGCTTACTCGGGTTACG
>NKIE01000862.1 GCA_002256055.1 Pseudomonas sp. PGPPP3
TTGTCGTGGCGGGCGGCGCCGAGCTTGTGTCTCGACAGGGCAGCACCGTAGTACTCCTCTTCCTGGCTCAGGCGAATGCCGATAGTGGCCTTCAGCATGCCGTAAACCAACAAGCCACCCAGAAACGCGATCGCGATGCCCAGACCTGTACCAATCAACTGACTGATCAGGCTGACGCCGCCCAGGCCGCCCAGCGCCTGCTGGCCAAAGATGCCGCAGGCAATGCCGCCCCACACGCCGCAAAGGCCATGCAGCGGCCAAACGCCGAGTACGTCATCGATTTTCCATTTCACTTGGGTGGCGGTAAACGCCCAAACAAACAGGCCACCGGCAATTGCCCCAGTAATCAACGCACCTATCGGGTGCATCAGATCGGAACCGGCACACACCGCTACCAGCCCGGCCAGTGGGCCGTTATGCAGAAAGCCTGGGTCATTGCGCCCGACCAGCAACGCCGCCATGGTGCCGCCGACCATAGCCATCAGAGAGTTGACCGCCACCAGACCACTGACGGCCTCCAGCGTCTGGGCGCTCATCACGTTGAAACCGAACCAGCCGACGATCAATACCCATGAGCCCAAAGCCAAAAAGGGGATATTCGACGGCGCAAAAGCCATCAGACGCCCCTCG
>NKIE01000060.1 GCA_002256055.1 Pseudomonas sp. PGPPP3
ATTTACCGCACACCATGTAGGTGTGTTCGCCGTCGCAGGGTTCCATCTTGGCGTTGAGACGGTAGATCAACAGGTCGAGCATGTGCGCTTCGATGGAGCTGTCGACTACAGCCAGGTGCTTGCCGTTATAAAGGGTGTCGAGCACCGTGACTTCCAGTGAGGAACTCAGGGTGATCGCCGCCTCGCCCGGTTCCAGGTAAATCTGCACGCCGTAGGTCTGGGAGAACGCCTTGAGGCGCGCACAGAACTGGTCGAGTGGATAGCCTTCGCCGGTGAAGTGAATACCGCCACCGAGGCTGACCCACTGCACTTGGTGCAGCAGATGACCGAAGCGCTGTTCGATGGTGGTGAGCATCTGGTCGAACAGCTCGAAACTGCCGTTCTCACAGATGATGTGGAACATAAAGCCGCTGATCTTATCCATCACACCGGCAATCTTTTCCGCGTCCCACTCGCCCAGGCGGCTGAACGGACGGGCCGGGTCGGCCAGCAGGTAATCGGAGCTGCTCACCTGCGGATTGACCCGCAGACCGCGAATAGTGCCTTCAGTGTCGGCGGCGAAACGCTCAAGCTGGCCAATGGAGTTGAAGATAATCTTGTCGCAGTTGGCGACCATTTCTTCGATTTCGTCATCGGCCCACGCCACGCTGTAGGCATGGGTCTCACCGCTAAACTTCTGCCGCCCCAGTTTGAGCTCATACAGCGACGACGAGGTGGTGCCGTCCATGTATTGCTCCATCAGGTCAAACACCGACCAGGTGGCAAAGCACTTGAGGGCCAGCAGCGCCTTGGCGCCGGACTGCTCACGTACGTAGGCGATCTTCTGCAGATTGACCAGCAGCTTCTGCTTGTCGATGAGGTAGTACGGCGTCTTGATCATCTGGATGCCCATGCAAAGTCAGCCGACAGGAAACCGGCAATGCCGGCCCCCGTGAAAAAGTGGAGGCGAATTGTGCCGGCAACCGCCCCATACCGAAAGAGCAACAGGGATATTTCGTCGGTCAGGTGACCGCAGGTGACGCCAGCTCACAGGACTAAATACAGTTTGCAGAGCGGCGTAATCGATCCGTTAACGCCGGGCAGGATGCCCGGCACGGATGACAGAGGAATGACTATCAGTTGATCGGCGTGGCCGTGAGGTTGGCGCGAATGTCGGCGTTCTGTGCCTTGATGCCATAAATGGCCGTAACGGCACCGCCAACTGGATGGACGTTCTGCAGGCGATCGACGTTAACTTCCTTGAAGTGCACTCGGCCGTTTACAGCAAAGCCCAGCGGATCGGGAGTCACTTGTGTGCCTGCGTTTGGCCCCGTTTTCACCTTAACCTTGGTCGGTGCTACGTCCAGATTGAGGTCGGCATTAAAGCCATAGGTGTTGGCGTTCGGATTAGTGGGGTTGCCATCGGATGTGGAGAAGTTGTCCAGCACCAGTTGACTGCCCGTGCCGTTGATCGATTTACCGTTACCGTCAACCGTACGGTTGGTCTCCCAGATCAACTGATTGCGCTTCTCATCGGTGGCGACACCATTGCTGGCGGTTTCGATGCTGCCATCGCGCACAAATACATTCTTCAGCTTGACCGATACGCCTTCATTGCCGCGATCTTCCCAGCGTCCACCGGCGGCAGAACAGGCACTGGCGGTTGCACCACTGCCACCGACGCACAAGGCGCCAGCACCACCGGAGCTAAGAGCCAGTGTCGAGCCTTGCTCATAGCGCTTGAGCACCAGCCGCCCGAGACTGGTGCCGGTGCTGCGATCACCCCAGCGCACATCGGCCACATCCAGCTTCGACCAATAGGTGCCCTTACGCAGCTCGACGCCACCATTACTGATGTCCAGCGAACCGTCGCGAAAATGCATGTCGTAGGTGGTACCCGATAACCACAAACCCTTGCCCGTTTCATCAACGGTGATCGCGGCCTTGGCCTCAGTGACATAAAAGTCGGCGTTGTAACGAACGCCATCGCCAATACTGCCGCCCGGCTGTAATGTCAGCTGGCCATTGAGGGTGAAATCATAGGCGGGAAAAATCTCCATCAGCACCAGCAATTCGGTGCCGCCCTGCAACGGCGCGGTAGCGCTGCCCACCCGCAAGCCCTCAAAGCCCTTGACGTTGTTCAGGCCAAAGCGCAGACCGTCAAAATGGCCGTTGTAGTTGCCCTTGCTCATGTCGCTTTGGGTACCTGCATAACAACTGGCACTGATACCGGCAGCGCAACTCTTGGTCAGGTCAAGGGTAAACAAACCCGTGCCATGGGTACGCAAGCCGCTGAACCACATGCTGTTGCCATTATCGGTCAGGGATACCGAGCTATTGGCCATGTTCCAACTCAGGTCGGCGCTGAGCCCCTTCAAGCCGGAATTGACGTCGCCACCGGCACGCAACTTCAGCCAGTTTTGCTTAAGACCGTCATCGATAAAATTAAGATCAAAGGCCAGGCTGCCCAGTTTCTGGTTGGCCGGATTACCCATAATCAAGCCCCCCAGCGTGGCATTCAGCTTGAGGTCTTGGAAGGCCACCTTGGCATAGCTACCCAGACCATCCTGCTCAAGGTCGAAAGTCAGGCCCGAGGTACTGCTCAGCGTGCCGGCAAAGTTCTCAGCCCGCAGCACACCCTCATCCTGATACTGGAACAGGCTGTTGCTAATGGTCACATTGGGCTTGATCCGCAAACCTTCGCCACTGGCACCACCACTGGCGATGCTGATGCTGCCACCCAGGCGCAAGTCCATGTTGAGCTTGCCGAAACTGCGACTGGCCGAGGGATCACGACTGTCCGGTGTACTGGGCGTCACAGCCACACCAACAACCGGGTCACCATGCGCCAAGTCCAGACCAATGGCGCCGATGTTAGCCACCAAACGCGAACTGCCGAGATCCAGCTTGATTTCCTGGCCGCTACCGCCGCCGACGATATCGAGATAAACATCGTTCAGGTAGGCGTCAAAAGAAGCACCTTTAACGATCAAGTCGAAGCCGTTATCGCGGTAATAGAAGGTCACATCCGACAATGACAACGTACTGTCATCGACTGCAAAACCGCTCACCCCTGTGGCTCCGCCGCCTTTGAGTTTGAGGCTGGCACCAAGGGTATAAAAGGCGCGAAAGTTGCCAAAGCTATTGCTGCTGCCGGCCATTTCAATGTTGCCGACACTCAGGACCGAAGGTGCAGCATGGTGTTCGATTTGCAACTGATCGCCGACAACGTCAACGGTCGTAGTGGAGGCCTGCGCAGCATTTTGCGGGCCACTGCTAACATCTTTGAGGCTGAGGGTTTGACCGTCCTGGCTGTAATTCACACTGCCGGCCTTCCAGCCACCGCCGACGATTTCCAGGCTGATGCCATCTTGACCGCTAACCCCGGACAATGAGGTGTCATCCAAGGCTTGCATGGCCTGCGCAGTCGGACTGAGAACAAAGGGCAACAGCAGCAGATAGCGACGCATCGACAGCCCCTTCAATTTTTAGGAAACACCAGGACATTGCCCTGCATGCGGATGGTGCCGTCGATCTTGGCTGAGAAAATATTGGTCTGCTGGTAACTGGCATCACCGCCATTGGCGACGGTGCCTGCGCTATTGCGCCAACCACCCTGATTGGCCACAGCAAAGGCAAAACTGCCGTCCTTGAACTTGACCTCGTTGGGCAAACCGAACTCCAGCACATCCTGATTAAAGCCCGCGCCATCCCCAGCAAAACCACTATTGATCACCCGCGTACGCAGGGTCAGGCCTTCAAAGCTGAAAATGCCCTTGATGTTGTCCAGCACATACCAGCCGCCGGCAGCCTCTGAGCGTATCGCCAGGCGCATACCGCAGCTCTCCGGTGTATTGGAGCCCTTGGTAGCACAGCTGCGCTCGCCGACCGTCCAGGTCGCCGCATTGGTGGATGCAGGTTTACTCCAGAGAGGCCCACCATCCTTGTTGATACTGAACTCACCGGAGAGATACACCCCGCCCTGACCACTGACATCGCTCAGCGAGTCATCTGCCAGCGGGCGCAGTTCCGCCTGAGCGGTAGCCGCCAGCAATGAGCACAGCAACAGGCCGGACCTAGAGATCATGACTGGTCGCCTTCAGGTAGTTGAAACTCAACCCGCGGATTTCATTGCTGCCGAAGTTATAGCCGCCGGTAGGCGCCACTCCAGCGCTGGGGCGGGCGCCGCCAAAATTGAGGTTATCCACCACCACATTGGTGCGCGGTGCATTCGCATAGAAATCGGTAGCCCGACTGTTGCGCTCTGCCGCAGTGGTAGCACCCGCAAGCGGATTGGGCAGTTCCAGAACAAATTGGCCATTGCTGGTGACATCCAGCAACAACGGTTGGGTCTTGCCGTAACCGAGCGCCACGTTGGCATAGGAGTTGGTAAGGTAGATGGTCCGCGCAGCCAGCTCGGCCGCCGAGGTGCAGTTGAGCGTGCCGGTCGCGCAGGAGGTGATTTCCAAGGTTTTGGCAAAGATATTTAAGCGTGCCTCACCCACCATCTGCGCCCGCGCACTGTCGCCCCACAAACGCAGATATGAGCCGTCCATTGCCAACTCGCCAATGTCGATATTGATCACGTCAGTGCGGCCCGCGGCAACCTGAAAATCAAAGCGCACACCCATGTCGATTTTTTCTGATGCCCGACTGGAGCAGTTGCTTCCGGCGCCAGCAAAACCGGCGATACAAGCATTGCCGCCGGTGCTCAGCCGCTCAGGAAACGTCAACTCCAGCACCGCAACATTACTCGGAGTGGTCTGCACCCACTGGCCATCATCACGCAGACTGCGCAGATCCTCGCCCTTGGCCAAGTTGAGCGTGAAGGGATGAGCCAACCGGCCGGTCGTCACCGGATTGAGGTTGGCGCCCTTGTTACTGCCGGCGGCCCCCAGGTAGAACTCCTTCACCGAAATTGGCACGTTCTGCCCGCTGCCATTGGTGATGTCGTTAATGGTGATGGTGGCTTGGTTGGCATCCAGCAGAATGTTCTCCAGCACAAAACCAAACCCGGCGCCCTGCACCCCGGACAGCTCATTGTCTTCCAGAGCAACCATCTCCGCCCGCGCGCCAACGGCACCTAGAGCCAGCAGAAACAACAGCGCACGGTTCATACTCAACAGCCCTTGGTCGCGGCACCAAAGCAGGTATCCGCACGCGGAATGCCGCCAAAGGCCTGGTCAAAGTTGATATTGATCGGCGCCACAAGATTGCCGTTGGCATCCCGGTATTTAGGAATATTCAGATAAGCGCCGGCCACGGCCTCTTTAAAGGTGTTGCTGTCCAAGTCTTTCCACGACACGGCTTGAGTCTGCATGGCGATAAAGAAACCGCGAGCGGCGCCCTCAATCGTCTGCGTAGCCGCATTGTCAGTAATGGCTGTATTACCAACGGGCAGCGACTGAAACTGAGTCAGAGGGAAGCAGGTTGTAGTTCCCGAAACTGCGCAGCCCTGGGAAGAAAACAAACTCAGCAAAGCCGTACTTAAACCACCAAGGCCACAGTTATTGCTGCAAGTGAGCACATCCCCATTTTTCATACCTGACAGCACTCCACGCACCGCATCAGGATTACCCGCCGCATTAACCAACTCCGCATCGGCCTCAATTACCGTGCTATCAGAGATGCCGGCAAGACTGAGCAGAAAACGCGTCCCGCCACTGGACGCATCACGAACTGGCTTTGCTGTGCCCTTAATGTGTACGGGCACACTGCCCGAAAGGGTCTGGATGTCCCCGGACAGCGTGCCCTTAGATTCGGCAAAACCAACCCGTAGACCAACAATCTTGTTGCCGGAATAGGCCAACTCGATGAACGGGTCATTGATCATGAACGGATTGACCGTACCAGTCGCATCATTCACCGAGCCCAGGGCAAAGTTATTGATCAGGATGTCCGACGTCCCGGCCGCCTCCCCGGCGCGACCGTAGAGCCCAAGCTGCAGCTTGTTCATATTCATCTGGGTTTCGACTTTCATGCCCAGATTGATCCGGGTGTAATCGATCCCGGCATTGCTATCGGTGGTCAGATTGATAAAGCCCTGCCCGGAAACTTCCGACAGTTCATTGTCGGCCATGGGTTCCAGTCGCGCCTGCGCCGTACTCGCCAAAACGCTGGCAGCCAGGACGGTAAAAGCGCGAAGAACAGGTCGCAAGGTCGCACGCATGGGGCATTCCTTATCAGTCGGACAAACCAGGCCGAAAGGCTCGGCACCGTGATAGCACTATAAGTGCGAGCAGCCCAGATGCGCCCAACCCATAGTCGAGTAAAGCGCGCCCCATCCGCGCCGCTCCTGCCGACAACTGTTACCCATTACCACAGCCACGTAACACCGCCGACAGCACTGTCAACAAGCCATTGAGCGGAAGGCTGTTACGGCTGCTTTAACGCACCGCGCATGCAGTACAATCGGCGCTTTTCTGGCTTTTGCGCCCCCTTTCTTGCGAGAACCTTCCCGCGTGATGATCGACCCCAAGCGCGTACTGCGCGCCCTTGCCGAACACTGGACGTTGCTGGAGCCACTGTGCGAGCGCTTTGACCAGGGCACCCTGAGCCTGGTGGAACTGCGCAACCAACTGGCGGCTCAGTTGCCGGCAGGCACGCCGACCGATATCACGGCGCTGCTCGACCAGTGGATTCGCCTGGACATCCTGATTCCTGTGGCGAAAAGCCCTAACCGCTTCGAGCTGAATGCTCAGATCCACGACTTTCTCGCCTACCTACGGCGTGAACACCGCCTGGGGTTGTGCCTGGAAATCGAGGCTTACTTGCGCCACTTGGAGCGCCTGGCCAAGTACATTCAGGAAGCCTTCGACAACCGCGACGGCCAGGACCTGGCGCGCCAACTGCGCCTGCTCGACATGCGCGTGCGCGATGTGCTGAAAAAGCTCGCCAACGACGAACAGGCTTTGGTCGGCGTGGCCGAGCGGGCCAAGACCAGCGACCGGCAGATCCCGCTGCGCCAGCGCTATGCCGAAGTGCTGGCGACCTGGGACGAATACGTCGAGCCGATGATCCAGCTGGTCGCCGCCGACGGTGCCTTCGAGCAAGGCGTCTATCGAGTCGAACAGGTGCTGTTGCGCCTGCTCGGTGAGCAACAGCGTCTCGGCCACCTGGTAGACGACGACCTGCTGCTGCGCACCCACGCGCGCATCCTCGACATGCAGACCACCGCCCAGCTGACCCTGCGTCGCGCCCGCGAACTGCTGCTGCCCCTGCGCGAAGAAGCGCGCCGACACAACGCCGTGACCCGCGGCGCGGCGTTGGCCTTGGCCGCCATTCGCAAGAAAGGCCTGGATGCCGTACCGCAAGCCGCATTGCCGCTGTTCACACGGCCGCAGAGCAACTTTCTCGGCACCGCGGCGCAAGTCGAGGCCTACGTCTACGCCCTGGCCCGCTTCGAACCGAAACCGGCGCAATTCCCCAAGGCCAGCGGACCGCGCGGCAGCAAGCCAGGACAGGCGCCGCGCACCGCCCGGGAAATGCTCGAGCGCTGCGAAAGCGCCCTGCCGCTGCCGGATCTAATGACCTGGTTACTGGAGCAAGAGCCCGAAGGCGCCACCGACGAGCTGCTCTACTGGTTCTCGCGCCTGTCGCGCGACAGCCGTTTCCAACGCGAGCGCCTGGAGCGCCGCGACTACCTCACCACTGAACATCAGGTCAGCCTGAGTTCCTTCGCCTTGCTCAAGAGCGGACTGCCCACAGCATGACTATCGACCTTAATGAACTGAGCCAACTGGCGCCGATCTTCCGCGAACTGTTCAAGGGCTACCACGTCAGCCACCGCGACGCCGAGCTGTACAGCCAACTGTCCAATCAGCAGGACCAGTACCGCGCGCTGTTCAAGGCCCTCGGCTTCGAGCTGGTATGCGATAGCCGCGGCTTCTATTACTTCGTCCCCGAGCAAATGGGCGCCCAGGTCAACAAGACCGCCCAGCGTCTGGCGTTGTTCACCTTTATCATCGTCGAGCACCTCGCCGACCAGGGCCGTGACCCACTGGCCGTGCTCGACGGCGGCAGCCTCGGCCGCGATGAATTGCCGCCGCTGCTGGAGAAATACCGCGACCTATTCCTCCAGGCCGAAGTACAAACCCAGGACGAGCTGGAAGAAAAGGTCATGCGCCGCCTGACGCAACTGGGTTTTGCCAGCGAAGACAACGGCATCTACCGCTTCCTGCCGCCGATGCACCGTTTCCTCGATGTATGCCTGTCGGTGCAGCAGGACCGCGACCTGGCTGCCAGCCTGCACAGCGCCCTGCCGCTGCCCACCCCGCAGTTGCTGGATGACGACAGCGGTGAAGAAATCATCGCCATCGACAACCCCGAAGAAGAAACCGAAGAGCAAGCCATGGCCCGCGCCATCGCCGAAGAGCAGGAGCTTGACGCATGACCCAGGAACGTTACGGCATTCGCCGCTTTGCCCTGCTCAACACCGCCGGCTACAGCCTCGGCCTGTTCCCGCTGGAACAGCCGCTATCGGTCTACGGCGCCAATAACCTGGGTAAGTCGGCGTCGATCAACGCCCTGCAATTCCCGATTCTGGCGCGCATGTCGGACATGAGCTTCGGCAAGTACAACCTGGAACAGTCGCGCAAGTTTTACTTCGCCACCGACACCAGCTATATCCTCGTCGAAGTTGCCCTGCCCCACGGCCCCCATGTGATCGGCGTGGCCGGACGCGGCCCAGGCGGCGGCTTCGGTCACCAGTTCTTTGTCTATGCCGGCGAACTGGACCTGGGCCATTACCAGAAAAACGGCACCTGCCTGCGCCAGCGCGAGCTGTTCGCCAACCTGGAGCGCGAAGGCATCAAGGCCTATGAAGCCAAGCCGGAAGAGCTGCGCCGGCTGCTGGTCGGCGGCCACACCTCGATCCCACTGGACCTGACCCTGATCCCGCTACGCTCCACCAGCGAGCAGAGCCTGAAGACCTTCCGCGCGCTGTTTATCAACCTGCTGCACATGCGCGAGATAACCGCGGCCAAACTCAAGCAGCTGTTCCTCGACGCCTTCGAGCACAGCCTGCGCTCGGGCAGTGTCGACTACATCGCCGCCTGTGAAGAGGCGTTCCGCGATGTGCGGCGCATGGAACAGGACTACCAGGCCCTGGTCGCCGCCGGCCCGCTGGTGGAGGCCCTGGCCGCCGGCGTCAGCCAGCGTGAGCTCCTGCGCGGCAAGCTGCATCGCCTGTCGCCGCTGCTGGATAACCTGCTCGGCGCCTGGCAGGACTACAGCGGCGCGCGCCGTGAAGAACTGCTGATCCAGCACGAACACTACCGCGCACAGCAAGACGGCCTGCAGCACGAACAACGTGGCGGCACCCAGGAGCTGATGCGTCTGGAGCGCGAGATCAGTGAGCTACAGCGCTGGCTCGGCGAACTGGCGGTGCTGAAGAATCGCTTCGCCTTGGTCAACGATGTGCAGCAGCTCGAACAACAGTTGCTGGCCGCCAAGGACGCCCATGACGAACTGGCCGGCGCCCTGGCGCAGTCGCGGCAGTTCAGCGCCGAAGACCTCGACGAGCGCCTGCGTGATCTGGAAAAACGCCTCAAGTCGGTCAAGCAGCAGCTCGAACACGCCGACAACAACAGCTACGCACGGCTGCGCGAGGAGTTTACCCAACAGGATGTCGAGCGCCTGATGCGCCTGTTCAATGGCGCGCTGTTCAGCCTGCCGCTGGGGGAGAAGGGTATTCAACTGGACGACAGCGGCGCCTGGGTCAAATCCCTGGAAGCGCTGCTGGATCGTTTCAAAGGCGAGCACTTCGAGGCACCGGGGCTGAGCATCGACCTTAGCCATATCGAACCGCCGGCCCTGCAGGCCCTCGCCGATCGTGCCGCCCTGCGCGACCAGAAAGAGCGCCTGGAAAAAGAACTCAAGCAACTGAAAACCCAGCAATCGGTGGCCGCCGACCGCGCCGCCAGCAAGGCCCAGGCCGAGCAGTTCTACCGTGAGGTGCTGGAAGCACAGAAGGCCCTGGAGGACTTCCGCCGCAGCCAGACCCTGAGTGTCGAAGAGCCGGACAAACTGGCGCAATTGGCCCAGCTGGAAGCCACTCAAGACGAACACAAACGCGCCAGCGACGCCTTTGCCGAGCGCGTGCAGCAACTGTCCGCCAAGCTGCAACTGGTCGGTCGCCAGCTCGCCGATCTGGAAGCCAAAGAACGCACCCTCGAGGACGCCCTGCGTCGTCGCCAGCTGCTGCCTGCCGACCTGCCGTTCGGCACGCCATTTATGGACCCGCTGGATGACTCGCTGGACAACCTACTGCCCCTGCTCAACGACTATCAGGACAGCTGGCAGGGCCTGCAACGCATCGACGGACAGATTGATGCGCTGTATGCCCAAGTGCGCCTGAAAGGTGTGGCCAAGTTCGACAGCGAAGACGACGTCGAGCGCCGCCTGCACTTGTTGATCAACGCCTATGCACACCGTCAGGATGAAGCC
>NKIE01000061.1 GCA_002256055.1 Pseudomonas sp. PGPPP3
TGTAAGTCAGGGCCATCACATACGCCTTACCGGTGGTCTCAACGTTCAAGTCGGCATAAGGGTTGTACACCACACTGTCGATCCCCGAACAGTTGACGTTACAACTCGTACCCGCCGGAATGCTCTGTTTCGACACCAAGTAGTTAAAGCCCAGGTCGATGACCGTGTCCTGATCCCAGCGATAACCCACGCCGAGCCCGTACAGGTCCGCATCGCCCAAGGGCACCAAGGCATCAGCCTTGTTCCCCGGGATGGCCGCAGGCCGAGGCTCATAACCGGCACGCAAGCTCAGCCTCTCGTTGACGTCATACTGCATGCCCAGCGCCCAACTCCATACCGACTCGTAACCGCGATCCAGAATGATGGATGTGGCAGTAGCGCTCTCAGGGGAGAAAATTCGCGCAATTTTCAGCATGTCCAGCTCGCGATCAAACTTCAGCTCGAAGTTTTCCCACGCGGCATAGTCGGTCCACTTTACGTCCAAATTAAACTGCCACTGACTGGCAGGTTTGAGCTTGATCCCAGTGGAAAAATGCTGTGGATAGGTAAGATCCATCGACACATTGCCACGCTCTTCGTCAACATTACCATCGGGGGTAATGCTGTTGAAAACAGCTCCGAACAGCGAGCGATCCAATCCCTGCCAGAAGCCCTTCCAGTTCTCCGTGTAGTCGACAGTGTACTTGCCCTGCATATGCATTTTGGCTTCGCTCTGGTAGACCGCCCCCCAGGCAAACCAGTCAGTAGGCTCCCAGAGGACACCCAGGTTCCAGGTCGGCGCCAGCGACTGTTGCATGTCCACATCGAGGTTGGCCAGATTGGTGAAGGGCCCAAACTCGCCACCGCAAATATTGATCAACACTTCGAATGGGTTGCCCTGCACCGTACAAAGTGCGTCTTGAGCCACCTTGGTAAAGCCCGTGAGCAGATTGGGCGCGCGAAAATCCTGATTGAGCGCCAGAGCTTGGTGCGAAAAATTGATCGACAAGCCAATCGCCAGTTCGTCATTCATCTGGTAACCCAACGACGGCGAGAAGTAGGTGAGCCGCTGCATCACCACTTCCTTGCCCTGGTAAGCAGCGGGGTCATTATCATCGCGGGTAAAACCCAGGGCCTGCGGGGTATAGACGTTGGTGGCAAAGGTCAGTTTCGAGCCTGGTGGGTTGATCGACAACCCAGCCAGGGGCATAAACAGTAAAGGCAGCTCAGTTGCACCGCCGAGGCCTGGCAAGTACACAGCCGGCGAAGTGGTGCGACTGGACGAGTTGGCCACAGGGTCATTTTTCAAGCCGAGAAACTTGCTGCCGTAATTCGCCGGCGCATCGAACTCCGCACGAATATCCATCACCCCGGTAATGAACTTCATCGTGGTCTTGCGCCCCTTGAGTTTGGTCAGGGCTGCCGGGTTGTAATGCACTGCATCGATGCCACTGTAATCAGCGGTAATGGCGTTGCCCATGGCCATGGCCTTGGGATTACCAATCGTCAGGTTTTGCGCCAACTGCGCCTGGACCGCGCTGCTCAAGAGCAAAGTCGCCCCGGCAATCGCCCGCGCAAGCGGCGAAAATCGCATAGTCATGAGGTTCTCGCTCGCCGCTTAAGGGGCCTTGAGGCCTTTGATATCCAGGGGCATGGACAGCCCCAAGAGCACATCCGGCGAGTCTTCCGTCATACCGAAACCGGCGTTGATGTTGACGATGTAATCCGGCGAAGTCCTCAAGCCCAGCGAGAAGTTCATCAGCGCACTGGTCTGCTCACTCCCTTCAACCTCGGCATCGCTGAAGGTGTAAGTCGGCTTAAGGGTGTATGCCATTTGATAGGACGTGGATAACGACACGTCATACGACAGCGCGTAAGCAAAACCCATGTTGTAGGAAATGGTCGAACCGGGTTCAACCTTGGTCAGCAGGCGTCCACCACGAACCTGATCGACGTCATCAACAGGCAGGTTGTAGGTGTAACCAAGGGAGCCGAACAGCACCACCTGTTCGATAACGTAGGAAACGTCGGCACCACCACCGATGCTGTAATAACCGCTGCCAGTAGAGAGCCCTTTGCCCTCATTGACGTCATACGGGCTTTGCCCTGTGGGCAAACCCAGGGTGGCATACAACGTAGTAACCGGTTTGCCACGGGTAGATGACCACGGCTGCCAGCGCAAACTGGTGGAAACATCCCCAAGGCTGTAAGCATCTAGGCTGCGCTCGGTGTCGTAAACGGCCACCAGCGGCAAACGGATGCTGAAGGTCAAGTTGTCCCAGACGCCATAGTCAAAGGTGAACGAGTTGGTAAAGGTGTGCTGCGCTTCGCTTTGCCCCACCACGCTGTAGATATTGTTGCCAGTACGAAAGGTCTCGATGACCACATCGCGAACCAAGGAATAATCAAAGCCATAGGTCAGCGTACGCTCACCTTTTTTCAACAAGGTGTAGCTCTGCTCAGAGGCCTGGAACACCTGTTCAAGCGCCTTGGCACTGTCGGCATCATCATCCTTCTTGCCCAAGGCTTCTCGTGCCTGCTCGACTGCAGGCTCGTCGGCCCAGGCAAACCCGCCCACCAATAGCGCCAGCATGGCCAGCCATGCCCTACTCCGAACTACCATCACGCATCCCCGATATCTTGTTGTTATGGCGGGTCGTTACTTACGACGGATATAGCGAATATCGCCCTGTGAACCGAGTTCACGGACCTCGTTCTGGTTAAATTTACTGATCTGCGGAAACTCTCTGAACGCCAGCAAACTGATCGTTCTGTCATCGATGATGCGCAGGTCATGATCCTGCAAAGCCAAGGCGTTCTGTGGCTCCTGGCCACTCGGAAAAATCACGAAGACCACATCGTGGTCCCAGATCTCCTGAAAACGTGTACGGGTGAAGCTGATATTGCCCAGCGAAGGGTCAGCGACAAAAACATGATCGTTGTAGACATCACGCAACACGACAAAATGCTTAAAACCGGCATAGGTAA
The DNA here is from genome assembly GCA_002256055.1 of Pseudomonas sp. PGPPP3. Lineage (GTDB taxonomy): Bacteria > Pseudomonadota > Gammaproteobacteria > Pseudomonadales > Pseudomonadaceae > Aquipseudomonas. Next base: position 2,968 of record NKIE01000061.1, read on the forward strand.
TGGGCACTATTGCCGGATGTTCAAGCTCTTCCAAGTCTGAGAAATCCGCCTTGAAACCGCCACTCTTGTAGCCAAGAGCTGAGACAAAACGCTTCATATCCAGCAGGGAAAACCCCCGCCGCTCGACGATCTTGTCAGCCTCGCCAAAGCGTAATAAACCGTCCATAACCTGGCGCTCTTGCAAGTTACGACCCAGGTAGTAGTCCAACAACGTGGTCAAGGCCGCCGAGCCACAGCTGTAGTCGTAGGCCTGGCGAATCACATTACGAAACTGCAGTTGGCTTTTCGGTTCCAGCACCACCGACTCACGTAACGGCCCGCTGGAAAGCGACGACTGAGTGATATTGACCGTACCCGGCGCAGCCGGTTTGGTATCCACGGCTTCGGTAAAACCGAACAGTCCGATCAGGCTACCCAGCAGGATCTCAATCATTCGCGTCACACACTCCAGACACCGGCAGAAAAAAGCCTCACCGACCCAGGCCGGCAAGGCTTTTGTAGATTCAGCTCAAGCGAGCCGAATCAATGACCCCATACTTTGATGGTGGTGCCGGACATGTTGATATCGGAAATAGCCAGCGCACCGATGCTGGCAGCGCCAGTGGTCGCACCGTTAGCGTAGGTGCCGCCAACATAGATGCCGCCAACCGATACAGTACCGGTCATTGCAGGCAGGCTGATGGCCAACTGTTCAGTTTGATTACCGCCGATGGTGGTGGTTACCACATCAATTTTCAAGGGATTGGAGTCCGCGATGGAAAAGCCGGTGAAGCTGATGTTGGTCAGGTTCAGGCTGCCACCAGCGGCATCGTTGTCGGTGTATTTAACGTTACCAACGCTACCGGAGAAGTTACCGGAAATGCTGATACCGTCCTGACCGGTTACGCCGGACAGAGCGGAGTCATCCATTGCAGTCATGTCGGCCTGAGCCATGAACGGAGCAGCGAGTACAGCAGCGGCGAAAGCGAGTTGTTTAAGTTTCATTGTTGTTATCTCCAATGTTCACAGGTGGGTTGCCCTGAGGGCACTGACTGCAACGCCTGCTGCAGTCAGTTGGACCGGCTCACGCCAATATCCATTTCAGCCACTGCTTCCGTAGTCGCGACTGCCATGGATTCGTGAAGCGCTGGGCTTCTCGTCCTGGCAATCAAACTACTGGCCGCAACCCCAACTGCCAGCCCATCCAAGGGATGGAGCAAAAAACCTGACCAGCACCCATGCGCCTCAGGCCTCATTCAACAACCCCATGCTTTTGCCCTTGAGTACAGCCTGGGTGCGGCTACGCACCCCAAGCTTGGCGAATAGATTGTGCAAGTGCCATTTGATCGTGGCCTCTGACAAATGCACCGCCTGAGCGATATCACGGTTGGATAAACCGGCCGCGACAAAGCGCAAAATCTCCCGTTCTCTATGGCTAACATCTTGATTTTCATCGAAAGTATCAGGATCAACTGCCAGTCGCCGGCACTGCTCGCGGAGGCCCTCGGCCACCCCTTGCCAGACGCTAGCGCACTTGGGTTCCGCTGCCGCCCAAGCATCCCAGAGCGGTAACAGCCACAGGGCATCGTCCTGAAATATGCGCCGATAACCGCGTGTCCAGGCCTCTTCCAGCGTTGAATGGAACAAGGCAAAGGCTTTTTCGCTGTTACCTTTACGCCAATACGCTACTGCGAGTAACAACGAAACCCGCAGTCGCCGATCCCGCTGATGTTCATCTGCAGGCTTAACCAGACACGCTTCGAGGCAGGCTTGTGCCTTTTCCGCACGGCGCTCACTGAGCGCCAACCGGGCTTCGGCCAACGCAAGGGCGATATGCGCATCGGGATAGCGCGCAGCAGGCAACACCGCCAAGTGCTGCTGCAACTGCAGGCATACTCTTTCCGCCTCATTGGGACGGCGCAGCCACAGCAGAAACTGCACCTTGCAGCTCATGGAGAAGGCAAACACCCGTTCGTACCCGGGGCGCTGCAAGTCGGCTAGCCATTCGTCTAACTGAGCCAGCCCTGACTCGGCCTCGCCGGCAAAAAAACGCGCGCGCGCCATCACCAATTGTCCACGACTGATCAGCTCAACGGGCGTAGCCACATCGCGCCAGGTAGTGGCCAATGGCAGCTCAGCCAGAACGGCAGCGTGCCGATCCTGCTCGTACAAAAGGTCCGCATAGGCAAGCACCAACGGCCCGCCAACCCGGCTACGGCGCCCGAACACCCGCTCCACCCGCGCACGCGCCGCCTCCGCGATGGAACGACCCCGTTCAAGATCACCGGCCTCCTTGCAAATCAGCACTTCGATCAGACTGGTCATCACATGCAGGTATTCACTGTCGGCAGCGCCCAAATAGCTGCGCGCAGCAGCAATCGACTTGGCCGCCTCAGCAAAGTCGCTGAGCAAGGCGTACGCAGCTGCCTGCACGCAGACCATGCTGGCACGAAAGATCGGTTGATCACCTGGCACCATGCTCAACCATTGCCGCGAAACCTTGAGGCAGCTCTCCAGCTTGTCCTGATACAGCAACACCAACGCTTTGAGGATCTGCGCCGCGACCAGCAACTCGGCCAGACCAAAGTGCATGGCCTTGCCGCGCCCTTGCATCAGACGCGTACTGACCTCCTCAATCAGCGCCTCGGCCTCGGCATACTTCTGCTCGAAGGCCAGTTGCCAGGCATAGAAAATCTGAAACACCGGATGTTCGCGAATCACCTCAACCGGCACGCTATTGAGCATGCTCAGCACGCCATACACGCGATTACCGGCAATCAGCCGCGCCCCCTGACGCTCAAGCATTTCAGCTGCAAAGCTGTAGTCACGACCGCGCAAGGCGTACTTGATCGCCCGGTCCGGCAAGTCTCGGGCCTCACACCAGCGCGCGGCCGCATTCAGCAGCGCCGCCGTATCACCGCGACGCGCCAACCGGCCCTGAAGAAACTCGGCAAACAGGTGGTGATAGCGAAACCACTCGCCCTGCTCGTCCAGCGGAATGACAAACAGCTGCTCACTTTGCAAACGCATCAGCATATCGAGGCCGTCGCGCCGCCCGGTCAGGGCATTGCACAACTCGGCACAAAACTCATCTAGCACCGAAGTCTGATCGAGAAACAGCTGCAATTCGGCCGGTAAGCTATCGAGCACATCCTCGGCCAGATAATCGGCAATATTGCGCTCGGTACCCGACAAACCCGCCAGAAAGGCTGCCCGATCAGGATGCCGCGCCAAGGCAAGCGCCGCCAAATGCAAAGCGGTGATCCAGCCCTCGGTACGCGCTTGGAGCAAATCCAGCTCAGCGGAGCTCAGTTCGATTTTTTTGATTTGCAGAAAGTAAGCCGCCGTTTCTTCACGGCTAAGACGCAGATCTTCGGCCATTAACCAGAATGCCCAGCTATCGGCATCCTGCTCGCCACTGATAAACCGCGGTTTATAACGGGTGCTGACGACAAGCCGTACGTTCTTCGGCAGCGACTTCAGGAGATAGCGTACGGCCTGCCCCAAAGCGAGATGACGAATACGATGAAAGTCATCAAGCATCAGATAGATATCACCGTCCAGGCGCTTCAAATCCGCCACGAAAGCATCGACCAAGGCTTCCACCGGCCAGCTAACATCACCCGGCACCAAGCCTGCCGAAGTGCTGGAAAAGGATGGCGCCACGGCTTCGATGGCGGCAGACAAATACTGCAACAAGCGGGCGGGCTCGCTGTCCGCCTCATCACAAGACAGCCAGGCTACGCGTGCGCCCTCGCGCATCAGGTGCTGGCGCATCAGGCTAAGCACGGTGCTTTTACCAAACCCAGCAGGCGCGCTAAGCACCACCAATCGCTGCGCACGGGCAGCCATAAGGCGCTCAATCAAAGCACTGCGTGGTAACAATGTCGGAGCACCGGCATCGGCCGGAAACAACTTGGTGCGCAACAAAGGCACCGGTGACAGCGGAGGCAAAGTAGTGATCATGGTTCAAGCAAACTCAATTCACGGACGCGACGGATGGCCTGGGTACGGTTACGCACTTTGAGCTTTTCGTAGATGTTGTGCAGGTGCCATTTCACGGTGCCCAAGGCCAGGGACAGTTGCTTGCCGATTTCATCATTGGACATGCCCTTGGCAGCCAGGCAAACCACCTCGCGCTCGCGGTCTGTCAGCTCATCGTCCAGCCCCTCAGCGGCCTTGCGCACGCTGTGTCCAGGCCAGATGCTCAATAGGCTGCGAATAAAACCCTGCAACGCTGGCTGGCGCTCGGCAGCTTCCAACTGCTGAAGCATTTGCCGAATGGCAGCGCCCTCCTCGACAAAGAGGCTGCGCACCCCTTCCCGCTCAGCCGCTAGCAAGCACTGTTGCAACAAACTCTGAGCCCGCTCCTGATAGCCCAGACGCTGGTAACTCAAGGCAGCCAATAGATCTAGGCGTAAGCGCTGCAGGCCATGCCAGTTGGGCTGCAACTGCCCCCGCAACTGCGTAATCTCGTGCAGTGCCTCACTGTAATTACCCCGCGCCTGCTGCAAGCGAATACGCGCCAGCCCCAGCACCCAACTCACAGGATTGAACCCCGTCTTGGCGTACTGGCCAGCCATCTTGTTCCAATCGACGCTTTGCAAACGCTGATCGGCGCGTTTGATTCGATCGCTTGCTGGCTCCTGCAAAATCAGCGCAACCTCATCGCCCACCGCCAGCGCATAAAAGCGCCAAGACTGATTGCGTGCCGCCAAATTTTGCATCAGCACCAGGCTGGCCAAGGCTTCCTTGGGCTTGTCCTGCATGCGCTGGCTGCGTGCCAAGCAGAGCATGCCTTGAGCGTAAATATCGATGGGGTTGATCACGTCTACAGTGGCCAACGCCCAGTTGAGTTTTTCCTCGATACCTTGCACATGCCCCTGCTGATAAGCCACTAGAGCCTCGCCGATGGTCGGCAGCGCCAGCGCCCGCGACCGTTCACCGAACCAGGGCATGGCCTTGGTACGCATCTGTAAAAACAACTGCTGTGCCTGCTGCACGTGGCCCTGCTCCAGGGCCATAAAGACTTCCACGTTGGTCAGCTGCATATCCAGGTAGCGACCTTTGAGGAAATGGTTGCGCTGATGGGCCAGCGCTAACAAGCGCCGCGCCTGCTCAGGCTGCACCAGTACAACCTGAGCCAAGGCAGCGATAATCAGAATCGCCACTTCCAGAAACGCGTTGTGCTGCCCCAACTGCGGCTCAATCTTGCGCGCCAGGTTGACGCACAGTTCTAGGTCATCCTTCTGCAGGGCAATGACCGCCTTGACCGCCAGAGCGGCCAGGTAATTGTCATTCAGTTGGCCTTCACTCTTGCCGCCATCCCAGCGCGCCAACAGCTCATCAATCATCCGGTTGGCCTCCGGCAAGGCCAGTTCGGAAGCTTTGTCCCAGACCTCGGCCAACACCAGAATCGGATAGCGCTCGGCAATGGCATCTGGCACGTGCTTGCGCCAGCGATAAATCTGGCTGAGCTGGCCGCGGTTGATCAGCTCCAGGCCACAGCCGTCCACCAGGGCGGCGATCATCTCCGGGTCATCGGCAAGGCAGGCATGCTCAATGGCCAGGTCCTGCATATGGTGATTGGTAAACCACAGGCTGGCATTGAAGTGCAGCTGCTTGAAGCGCTCCGGATCACGTTCACGCAGGCGCCCCTGAAGGAACTCGGCAAACAAGTGATGAAAGCGGTACCACTGGCGCTCACGGTCAAGGGGTAGGAGAAACAGCTGCATCGCCTCCAACCGCTCCAGCAACGCCTGACCATCTGCGCGACCGGTCAAGGCACTGGCCAGCTCGCCACTGAGTTGGCGAGCAATGCCCAGCGCCAACAGCATCTCTTGCATATCGACCGGCAGCTGCTCAAAGACCGAGCGCAGCAAGTAATCGCCCACGGCCGCCTGACCGGCGCCGATATCCGGCAAGTGGGCGGGAATTTGCGTCTGGTTGCGCAACCACAGGCTGGCCAAGTGCACGCCGACCATCCAGCCTTCGGTGTGGCTGTGCAGTTCGCTCAAGGCGCTGGCGTTGAGTTGCAAGCCAAGGCGATCGAGATAATCGCGGGTTTCCCCCTCGGTCATGCGCAACTCGTCTGGGCCGATTTCCAACAGCAAGCCTTTGGCGCGCCAAGTGGCCAGGTTCAGCGGCGGCTGAGAACGACTACCAAGGGCCAGGGTAAAGCCTGCGGGGGCCAGTTGTACCAGGCGATTAAGGGCCGCAAACAGCTCACGATCCTGAAGCAGATGCAGGTCATCCAGCACCAGCAGCAAGGGTTGCTGCACCTGGGCCAGATCTACCAGCAAGCTTTCCATCACCGCAGCGACCGGCACGCGCATGGTGTTTTGCAGATAACCCAAGGCATCCTGACCGAGGCCGGGGATGGCAGCGCTAAGGGTTTCAATCAATTGAGCAAAGAAACGCGCCGGGTCGTCATCTTCGCTGGCCAGGGAAAACCAGGCGACTGCACTGCCGCGCTCCTGACGCGCCTGGGCCATAGCAACCAGGGCGGTGGTCTTGCCAGAACCCGCCGGCGCGGAAAACAGCACCAGGCGTGCATTGGGATGGCCAGCCAAGGCCTCCAATACCTGTGGGCGGCAAAGGGAATCACTGGCCGCTTGCGGGGCCGTCAGCTTGGGGCGCAATAAACTGCCGGCAGCAGTTTGCTGAATACTATCCATGGCCTGGATCCCTTAGTAATTATCATTTTTGTGTGAGGTCTTTGCCTCTGGGATGACTGCATACTAATCAGCACTGCCCTCCCGAGTAAACCCAGGCAAAGGCTCTAGGATGTACGGTTGCGCCGGACTACAATCAGCCTCCGCGGATCTCGATCACCCAGCATGCCAATAAGCTCCGTACACCCACTGCCTTACAGCGCCGACCCTGGTGTCTACTTTGCCCGCCTGCATCACGCCCCCGGCGCCGTGCTGCTCGACAGTGGGCGGCCCGGGGCCGAACGCGGACGCTACGACATTCTCAGCGCCTGGCCATTGGCAGAGCTGGCACCGGGCACCGACGAATCGGCCAACGACTTCCTCGCACGCCTGCGCCAAAGCCTGCACAGCCTCGGCCCGGCGACCTTGCCGGCTGAATACGAGCTGCCGTTTGTCGGTGGTTTGTTGGGTTATCTGGCGTATGACTTTGGCCGACGCCTGGAACCCATGCCGAACCAGGCCGCCGATGATCTGGGCTTGGCCGGAGTTTGCCGTATTGTCGAGATAGAGGCTTTCGGTGGTGGCGGCCGCGACGGTGTAGGAGTTGGTGTTGTCGAACGAGAGGGTGGAAACGGTCTTGTCGCCGTTGAGAGTGACGGTTCCCGGGGAGGTGAGCGTGTTTCCAAGGATCGCGGTGGCACCAGAGGCATTTGGGACGCCTGCACCGGTCCAGTTGCCAGCCGTGGCCCAGTCACCGCCGGTCGTGGAAGCCCAGTCGGAAATGACGGAAGCGGTGA
>NKIE01000062.1 GCA_002256055.1 Pseudomonas sp. PGPPP3
GATAAAGGTCAGCAACGGCAGGGTAATCAGTAGCGCCAGCACCCGCGGCAACACCAGCAGCTCGATGGGGTTGAGGCCGAGGGTGCGGATCGCGTCGATCTCTTCGTTGGCCTTCATTGAGCCGATCTGTGCGGTAAAGGCGCTGGCGGTGCGCCCGGCCAGGAGGATGGCGGTGAGCAGCACGCCGAACTCGCGCAGGAAGGAGAACGCCACCAGCATCACCGTGTAGATGCTGGCACCGAACCGGCTGAGCACCGTGGCGCCGAGAAAGGCCACCACTGCACCCACCAGAAAGGTCAGCAGCGCGACGATCGGTGCGGCGTTGAGGCCGGTCTGCTGCATCTGCGCGACCAGTGCCGTGACCCGCCAGCGTGAGGGCCGCAGCAGCGTGCGCGCCAGGGTGTCGAGGATCAGGCCGATAAATCCGAGCAGGGCCAGCAGCGCGAGGCCGAAGGTGGCCACCAACGCACCTAACTCGGCCAACATCCGCATAGGGCTGTTGGCGCGCGGTGGCTGCGGGCTGGGTACGGACGCGGCCAGGGCGTTGCTGACGGTATGCAACAAGGCGCGGCGGGCGGCGGGCAGCTGGTCTTCGGCGGCAATCAGCTGCTGAATGCGCGCAGCGCCCAGCAGCTTGATCAGCAGGGCTGCCCCGGCGGTGTCCAGTGCGGTCAGCGCCTGCACATCGACCGTCTGGTTGGCGGCCAGTGGCAACTGCAGTGCGCTTATTTGCTGCTGCAGATGGCTGTAATTGGCCAGCGTCCAGGCACCGCCAATGCGCAGCCGGGCAGCGTCGTCCATGTGCAGCAGGTCAGAGCAGGGTGCGGTGGTCATGGGCGTGAGCTTAAAGGAGTTTGCCGTGGGGCCATAGCAACAGACGCCGGGCAATTCTGCCGCTCGCTTTCAGGGGGGGTATTGATGGACGTCAGGCCCCGGATGATCTCCGGGGCCTGCGCGGGTGCAAAGCCGCTCGCCATTGCAGCAAGCGGGTAGCGCAGTGATGGTGAGGCTTAGAACGCCACATTCACCCCGGTGTAGAACGAGCGACCCATGCCGGGTACGCCGACGCCCCAGTCGATGCCATTCATCGACATAGTTCGACCCTGGGCGGTGTAAGCGCCGCCGGTGGGCAGGTAGTAGAACTTGTCAGCCAGGTTCTCCACACCGAAGTCGACCCGTACTTGCTTCCAGCTATGGCTGGCGCGCAGGTTGAACAGGGTGTAGCCGGCGGTCTGGATCTCGTTGCGTACATCCGAGCCGTTGTTCTTGGCCTGTACGCTTTGCATCTCCAGGCTGTTGCTCCAGCCGCCGAGTTCCTGGGTCAGTGCCAGCGTGGTGTTGAGCGGCATGATGTTGTACAGCTCATCATTGGTGTCGCGGTTTTTGCCGTTGGTGTAGTTGAGCAGGCCATTGATGCCCCAGTTGCCCAAATCGTTGCTGGCCAGCGGCAGCTTGCCGGAGACATCGATGCCGTAGAGGCGCGCCGATTGGTTGGCGTATTGCAGGACGTTGAACTTGTCGTTGAGGAAACTGGTGCCAGCGGCGGGCACGGCGTCGATGTAGTTGTCGACGTGGGTGTAGAACGGCGTGACCTTGAGCTCCTGACGGCGATCGCTGCTGTGCCAGTCGAGGGTGGTGGAAACGGTGTTGGCGGTTTCTGGCTTGAGATCGATATCACCCACGTAGCCATTACCGTCGCCGGCAAAGTTGTTCATGGTCGCCGCCATCGCCCAGCTGGACCAGGTGTAGCGCTCATACAGGTTCGGCGAGCGGACCTTACGGGCGTAGCCGAACTCCACATCCAGCTGCTCGCTGTGGGTGTAGCGGGCCAGGGCTGTGAGGTCCCAATTGTGGTCGGTCTGGCTGCGGTCGGCGGCGTTGAACGCGGCGGCCTCGGCGTTCTGGTTGCCCATCATGTTGCCGTAGCCGTGCACATCGCCGGCGTCGCTCTGCACATTCTCGTAGCGCACCCCAATCAGGGTCAGCCAGTTGGCGCTGAGCTGCGATTCCCACTCGGAAAACAGCGCGGCGCGGTCGCGTTGGCCATCGTTGATGTTCTCGAAGGTGTTCGGCCACATGCCGCTGCCGGACGGGCTCCAGTAGTCGTTCAGGCGATAGCGCTGGTATTCACCGCCGACCCGCAGCAGGTCTTGTTGGCTCAGGTCGATGGTGGCTTTGACGCTGGCGCCGCTGGTTTTGCCTTCGCTGTCCATCGGCATGCCGGCGGCGCAGGTGGCGGAAATCGGTGAGCACGGCTTGCCATCGCCGCTGCCGGCAATATTGGATTGCATGCCATACCAGAAGCGTTTGTCCGGACCAAAGTCCATCGAGTGCTCGACCTTCTCGTGGTACACGCGGGTGTCCAATTCACCCCAGTTGAACTGGCTCAGGTAGCGCAGGCTGATGCGCTCCTGGGTGTTGTCGGTCATGTCCATGCGCTGGTTGGCGAACAGCTCCTGCGGCACATGCTGATAGCCGAGCTTCAGCTCCAGCAGGTCTTCACCTAGCTTGAGGGCCATGCCCAGGGCATGGTTTTCCGTCTCGTAGGCACTGGAGGCTACTTCGTCCAGCGGCGAGCCATTGCCAAGCTGGCCGGTGCTGGTGCTGCTCTTGAAGTCGCCGCCAGCGCTGTAGTTGTTGGCCTTGCTGTAGCTGCCGTCGTAACGAATGTTGAAGGCTTCTTCGGCGTGGGTGGCGGAGAAGTTGCCACCACGGGCGTCGTTGTTGCTGCGGTAGAAGGCGCCCACTTCGCCTTTGTTGATGCTGGCCGCACCCGGCGCGGCAAACTCTGGCGCTGCGCTGTCGGCGATGATGGTGCCGCCGATGCTGTCGCCACCGACGCTGACCGGGGTGATGCCGGCGAATACCTGCAGATTGCCGAGGTTGCTCGGGGCGATATAGGACAGCGCCGGGTTCATATGGTTGGGGCAGGAGGCCACCAGGTCCATGCCGTCGATCTTGATGCGCAGGCGATCATCGGCCAGGCCGCGAATGGCCGGCAGGCTGGAGATGCCGCCGGCACTGTTGAGGCTGACGCCGGGCACGCCGCGCAGCAGGGTGGCGCTGTCGCTGGTGGCCGAGCGCAGGGTTTGCAGCTGTTGCGGGGTGACCTGGGTGGCGCCGAGTGGGGCTTTTTCCGCCTCGATCACACTGGGGACCAATTGCACAGGCTGGCTTGCACTGCCAGTGATGAGCACGGGGGCCGGTTCGGCCGCCTGAGCCAGAGGGCTGAGGAGTGCGAGCAGGGCCGCGCAGGCCCGCGAATCTGGGAACGTAGGGTTCATGGAGAATGTCTCTGTGCCGGGCTTTAGATGCCGCCCGCACAGCCTTGTGTGCGTCCCATGGAGGTCGGCAGGCGTGCTCGGCGGCGTAATCGATTGGCAGCCTGGGCTGCCGTAGCACTAGAGAACGGGAGGTGCGCGGGGATTAGCCGTGGGCCAGGGGCTGGGTTGGCGCGGCAGGCTGGTGGCGGCACTGAGCAAGGGTACATCGGCATGCCAGGCGGGCAGTTGCAGGCTGTAGCCGCTGAGGCGGGTGGTCAGCCCATGGCTGCCACACAGCGGACACTCGAACGTCACCGGCGATTGGCTTAGCGGTGGCACCCGCGAATCGCTGGCGCCGCTGACGCTGCATTGCAACTGGTCGATGCCGCTCAGCTGCAGGCCGCTGCTTTGCCCATGGCCAATAGCGCAGGCAAAGGTACTGAACAGCACGCAGCTGTAGAGTAACCACGCAATAAGCCTGCTATTGGTGTGGGCTATTTTCATGCCGGCACTCTACCAGTGGTGCCCGTATAGCGCAGCTATCGAGCTGCGTTCGATTGTCGCAGTCGGGACCCTGGCGATTTTCCTAGCGCCAAGGCTGGAGGGCACGCTCCGTGTGGGTTCGCGGCCATCTCCGGTTGTCACCCGCGCGCGCTGCAGGGGGAAAAACAGGCTCGAACAACTGGATCTTGAGCATGACTGGGTAGCTATTTGGTCTGCCGGTTCTATACTCCCCATAGTATTTAAGTTGATTCTTGCGAGGCGTGTGGCCATGCGTGTTACTGCTGCGGTGTTGTCCCTGATCTTAAGTGCCGGCGCCCAGGCCGATGATGTGCAGGCATTGGCCGGCGAAGGGCTGGCGCTGATTCCGCCGTTTCAAAAGCAGCTGCTGGAGACGGTGAAGGCGGCCATGCAGGCAGGCGGCCCGCTTACGGCGGTCGACGCCTGTCAGCTGCAGGCGCCGCTGATTGCTGCCGAGCACAGTCGGGCGCCGTGGCGGGTGGGGCGCACGTCCTCGTTGGTGCGCAACCCGGCCAACGCCGCCGATGCCTGGGAGCACGATGTGTTGCGCCAGTTTGCTCAGCGCGCCGCCGCCGGCGAGCCACTGGCGAGCATGCAGCACAGTGCGGTCGTGGCTGGCGAGGTGCGGGTGATGCAGGCGATTGCGGTTGGTGAGCCCTGCCTGGCCTGTCACGGCAAGACGCTCAAGCCGGAATTGGCGGCGTTGCTTGATCAGCGTTATCCGCAGGATCAGGCCCGCGGTTATGAACTCGGCGCGCTGCGTGGCGCCTTCACCTTGCGCCGCAGCTTGGCCGATGCAGGAGTTAGCCAATGAAAAACGCCCATGACCTGGTACTCGAAGCCAAGGTGCAGATCCATGAAGTGGCGCTGGAGGATGCCGAGACAGCGATCCGTGCTGCCGATCTGCTGCTCGACGTACGCGAGGCGGACGAGTTTCAAGCCGGGCATATTCCCGGCGCGATCAACATTCCCCGTGGCGTGCTGGAGTTCAAACTCAGCAATGACCCTGCGCTTTGCGCCCGTGAGTTGAACATCGTCCTGTACTGCAAAACCAGCGGCCGCGCGGCCCTGGCTGCCTGCTCATTGCAGGCCATGGGCTACCGGCATGTGCAGTCGCTGGCCGGTGGTTTCGATGCCTGGAGCGCGGCGGGCAAGGCGCAAGTTGCCGCCAACCTGCCAAGCTTCGAGTAGTACTGCATACCCATCCGCCTGTCATAGGCACAGATGTCGCGGGCACATGCCCCAAGGAGTCAGTCATGCAAAACAACGTGGGTCACACCGACAAACTGCTGCGCATCGGCGCTGCCGTCATTCTGCTGGGCCTGGGCGCGACCGGGGTGATTGGCTGGTGGGGGCTGATTGGCCTGGTACCGCTGGCTACCGGGCTGCTCAACTGGTGCCCGGCGTACCGCCTGTTGGGCATCAACACCTGCAAGCTGAAGCCCTGAGATGGCCTTGAAAACTATCAGTGCCCAGGGCGCACTGGGTGCCGGCTTTGCAGTCGAGGTGCAATGCGGCAACCATCGCATCGTCATGGATCAGCCCGTGCACGCCGCCGGCCAAGACCTCGGCCCGACGGCGCTTGAGTTGATTCTCGCTGCCGTGGCCGGGTGTTTTGGCACCATCGGCCGGTTGTTGGCCCATCAGCGCAAGATCGACCTGCGCGGTATGCGCTTCGAGATCCAGGCCGACTATGACCCGGCGGGTCTGCTCGGCCGTGACGCCTCGGTGCGTCCTGGCTTTCAGGCCCTGCGGGTGCTGGTCGAGATCGATGCCGACCTCAGTGCCGAGGACAAACAGGCGTTTCTGCTCGAGGTCGAGCGGCGCTGTCCGCTGGCCGATAATCTGACCCACGGCACCCAACTGCACAGCCAGCTGGTTTTGCCCTGAGCGATTGGCGAGTGCCTTAGCCGGCCTGCGTGATGCGGGTCGGCCAAGGCACCGGGTTACCCTCAGCCGCCGCTCAGGCTACTGAGTAGTTGGTTGACCTTCAGGCTGGCATTTTCCATCTCGTTAACGGCGCGCAACACTTGGCTCCACTCCTTGGCTTGAGCGGCATGCAGGGCGGTGTGGGCGGCCTCGTGGACGATTCGGTGCGGGTCATTGAGCTGCTGGAAGTAGCTGCTGCTGGCATAACGCGCCCGAGTATCGTCGGCCTGATACCAATGGCCGAGGCGACAGTTGGTGTGAGTGGACAGCTGCAGATTTGCATCTTGCTGGAACAGGCGCTGGTAGACGGTCAGCTTGAACAGCAGGTGGTCCAGCTTCACCGCGCCGCAGAACGAACGCAGGGCAATGCCCTCGATCAGTTGGCTCATGTGCTCGCCGAGCACCATCATTTCATCAAGGGTTTCGGCCGAGCGGGAAACGTCGCCAGAGATGCGTGATGCCTCGCCGGACAAGGTGCCGATGGAGTGGCTGGCGGACGCGGTTTCCTGATTGATGCTGGTGACCAGCTGGCTGATTTCCTGGGTTGCACCGTGCGTGCGCTGGGCCAGCGCGCGCACCTCGTCGGCAACCACGGCGAAGCCGCGGCCTTGCTCGCCGGCCCGCGCGGCCTCGATGGCGGCGTTGAGGGCGAGCAGGTTGGTCTGATCCGAAACCGCCTTGATCAGATCGACAATTCGACTGATTTCGCCAACCCGGCGTTGCAGCAAGTCGACACTTTGGACGCTATTGACGCCCTGCACGGCCATCTCTTCCAGGGAGCTGGAAAAGCCGCTGAGCAGTTGTGAGGTTTCGGCAAATACCCCGCTGTTTTCGCGAAGGTGCAGCACTTCGGCCTGCAGGCTCTCGGCCTGGGTGACCACGCCATCGCGGGTCTGCTGCAAGGACTCTTCAAAACGCGCGAGTTTTTCATGCAGCTCATTCTGATAGCGCGAGTAGCTGTTGAGGGCCTGTTGCTCTTGCTGGGTCTGTGCGTTCAGCTCGCGCAGGGCCTGGATTTCCTGTTGCAGAGCGAGTTTTTCCTGCTCTAGGCGGCCTGCTTGTACTTCTAATTCGGCGCAACGGTGGCGCCATCGGCTGCTGAACATCCGGACCTACTCCGAGGAATGAATTGAGTGGGGGCAGCGAAGCCCCTACACGCAGTATTCGGCAGTGCCCCAGAAAACTAAACCACAATCCCGGCGCTGGCGCTAAGGGTCGACACGAAAACGCAGCACGCCGAGCATCTGCCCGCCGTCGGTGATCACGTCGACGCGCCATTTGCCGCTGGGGTCGGCGGGGAAATTGCGCTTGCTGGTCCAGGCGCGGTAGCCCTCCTTGCGCCCGCCGTTGATGTCCAGGGCGATGCGGTCGACCACTTTGCCGTTGTGCCGCCAGACGTGATAAATCCGCTCGGCCAGCCCGCGTGGCGCGCTGATGGCGGTGTAGGCATACAACCCTTGGGCCTTGAGCTGGGCGCTGCTGAGCTGTGCACGGGTTTGCCCCGGCGTGCGCTGGCCGGCGTTCATCTGGCTGCTAACCGCCACTTCACTGAGCCACAGGGTGGCCGGTGGCACCCAGGGCCGGGCCAGCCAGCCGGCACCGAGCAGTGCCAGGCTCAGGCCGGGCAAGGCCAGCCAGCGCCACCAGTGGCGGATGCGTAGGGTGCCGAGCAGGCTGGGGAAGGACAGCAGCACGGCGCAGCCCAGGGCCAGCTGATAACTCTGCGCGGTAGTCTGATGCAGGATGATCGGCAGGGCGGTGAGCAGCGCGGCAAACAGAGTCAGGCTGTGGAACGCCAGGTACAGCCAGCGCTTGGGCGCCAGCCAGTTGAAGTACAGCGGGTCGATGATCGCCAGCAGTGCACACAGGCCGAGCAGGCCGGTAAACACCAGCTGGCCGCTGTCCCAACTGGTGGTCAGGGCAAAGAACGGCAAAACGAAGAACAAACTTTGCTGATGCACCATCTGGGTGGCAAAGCGCAGCAGCCACGGCGGCAGTTGCAGGCCGAACCAGCGCTCCAGACCCTGATTGAACAGGTTCTCCAGCATCAGCCAGAGCCAGCTGACCAGCAGCAGAATGGCGATGACCTTGGCGAACTCGGCCTGCCGCTCAACCAGGAAGAATCCCGCCAAGCCGGAAATAAAGCCATACACGGGCATGACCCAGGGATAGCGCTGGATCAGGCTATGGAGGCGCAGCAAGAGGTTTTTCAGGAACGGCATGGAATTTTCAGCGAGGGGTCAGGCGCGGCGGTGGCGCACACCGGCACGCGGGAGGAAGTGCGGCGCAGCATACGCAACGGCCGCCGGCCTGAACAGCGACTCAGGCCGGATGGTCGCTCTGGCCTAGAGCGCGCGTTTGGCCCAGAACTGTTCGGCCAGGTGGCGCAAGTCATCGCTGAGCCCGGCCACCTCGTTGGCAGCGGTCTGGCTCTGCAGGCCGGCTACCAGGTTTTGCTCCGAGGCCTCGCGGATGCGGGTGAGGTTGCGGTTGATCTCCTCGCTGACCGCGCTTTGCTGCTCCACGGCGGTGGCGATCTGGGCGCTGGTGTCGGTGATTTCATTCACCCGCTGGCCGATGCCTTGCAGTGCCTGGGTCGCTTCGCTGGCCTGGAGCACGCTCTGGCGGGCCTGGGCGCTGCTGTGTTGCATGACGGTCACGGCTTGGCGGGCGCCATTTTGCAGGGTGCTGATCATCTGCTGGATCTCGCTGGTGGACTGCTGGGTGCGCGAGGCCAGGCCGCGAACCTCGTCGGCCACCACGGCAAAGCCACGGCCCTGTTCGCCGGCGCGGGCCGCTTCGATCGCCGCATTGAGGGCTAGCAGGTTGGTCTGCTCGGCAATCCCGCGGATCACTTCCAGTACCCCGGAAATATCGTTGCTGTGCTGCTCCAGCTGCTGGATCACCGTTGAGGCCTGCTCCACATCGTTGGCCAACTGGCTGATGGTGCTGCTGGTCTGGCTCACCAGGTGCTGGCCCTGGCAGGTTTCCGCGTCGGCGCGGCTGGCTGCGGCGGCGCTGTGCTGGGCACTGCTGGCCACCTCCTGGACGCTGGCGGCCATCTGGTTGACGGCGGTCGCCACCTGCTCGGTTTCGCCCTGTTGCTGCTGGTTGGTGCGCTGGCTGCTGTGCAGTTGTTCGGCCAGTTCGGCGGTGTGCCGGCTGAGCTGTTGCGAGGCGTCACTGATACGCCCGACCATCGCGCCGGCGTCGGCTTCAAGCATGCGCATGGCCAGCTCGATCTGGCCGAATTCGTCACGTCGGCCGCAGTACAGGGTCTGGCTCATGGGGTTGTCGCCGATCTGCCGAGCCCACGCGGCGAGCCGCTGCAAGGGTTTCAGTTGCCAGCTCAGCAGCAGACTGCCAAGGCCACCGCCGAGCACGGCGGCCAGTAGTCCGGCTGCCGGTGGCAAGCCCAGGGTGGCGGTCGCCAGGCCGAGGGTGGCCAGCCAGACGAGATTAAGGCTCAGCAGCAGTTTCACGGTCAGGCTCAGGCGTGGCGGACGCAGGCAGCGTTGTCCGCGACCGGCACTCAGCGCGGCATACAAACGCTCCGCAGCGGCGATCTGGGCGGCGCTGGCCTGGGTGCGCACCGATTGATATTCCGCCACTTGGCCATTGCGCGAAACCGGCGTGGCATAGGCGCTGACCCAGTAGTGGTCACCGTTCTTGCAGCGGTTTTTCACCAGCCCCATCCAGCTTTTGCCGGACTTGAGGGTCTGCCACAGGTGGGCGAAGGCGGCCGGCGGCATGTCCGGGTGGCGCACTATATTGTGGTTGCGGCCCAGCAGTTCGGCGGCACTGAAGCCGCTGATGTCGATGAAGTCCTGGTTGACGTAACTGACCGCGCCTTTCAGGTCGGTGGTACTGAGGATATTGGCGTTGCTGCCGACGTTGACGGCACGGCCACTGACGGGAAGGTTGAGTTTCATCGATGACTCCGCGGATTTTTGTTAGACGCAGTACTCGTGTACGGGTAAGGCTTGGGTGTCGTGCAGGCAAAGCGGGTGTTGTTGGAACAGTTGGTCGAGCACCTTGACCGGCTGCGGTTTGCTCAACAGGTAGCCCTGGGCATAGCGACAGCCCTGCTCGCGGAGGAACTCCAAGTGGCTGGGCTGCTCCACCCCTTCAGCAATCACTTCGAGGTTAAGGCCCTGCCCCAGCTTGATGATTGCGCGGCTGATGGTGCCGAGTTCACCGCCCTCCTCAACGCCGATGATGAAGCTCTTATCGACCTTGAGGATGTGCAGTGGGAAGCGCGTCAGGTAGCCCAGCGAGGAGTAACCGGTGCCGAAGTCGTCCAGGGCCAGGCGCACCCCGAGGCTGGCCAGTTCGCGCAGGCAGGCGAGGGTCTGAGCGCTGTCCTCCATCAATTGGCTCTCGGTGATTTCCAGGATCAGGTTGCACGCCGGCATACCGGTGAGGGTCAGTATCTGGGCCATGCGCTGTGCGAACCCGGTTTCGCACAGCTGGCGGCTGGACAGGTTCACCGCACAGCTCATGCCCGGCTGGGCGATTTGCCAGCGCTGGCTCTGTAGGCAGGCCTGAAACAGCACCCAGTCGCCGACCGCAATGATCTGACCGGACTCCTCCAGCGCCGGGATGAATTGCTCTGGCGAAATCAGACGGCCGTCGTGGCGCCAGCG
>NKIE01000863.1 GCA_002256055.1 Pseudomonas sp. PGPPP3
TTCATCTGTCCTACTCCTGGAAGCGGCTGTATCGCTGCTGGACAAAGCTTGCGCAAAAGCGCCGTAAAGGCGCGATTGCCACGCCACGGGCTGGGCATAAAGAAACCGTAAAATTTGAGCGCACAGGCGGCTAACGCGGGCATGCCGTTGTGTATCAAGGTCGATACAGTGCCGACACGCTGCCGATACGCCGGCCCGCCAGCATGGCGACGGGCGGCGCTGCAGGGCATGGTCGCCGCGGTTATGACAGGCTAGGATGCCCGCCCCTTCCCCCTGCCCTGAAGTCGATGGAGCCTGCACCGGTGCACCCCTTGAATGCACATGACGTGCGCCCCCGTAGCACCCGCGCCCTGATCGTTGATGACAACGAGGAGCTGCGTGAGCTGCTGGGCGGCTACCTGAGTCGCTTCAATATCGACAGCCAAGC
This sequence comes from Pseudomonas sp. PGPPP3, assembly GCA_002256055.1. GTDB lineage: Bacteria > Pseudomonadota > Gammaproteobacteria > Pseudomonadales > Pseudomonadaceae > Aquipseudomonas. Next base: position 428 of record NKIE01000863.1, read on the forward strand.
CGTCGGCGATGGCCAGGGCATGCGCCAGGCCCTGGCCCAGGGTCATTTCGATGTAATCATCCTCGACCTGATGCTGCCCGGCGAAGACGGCCTGGTGCTGTGCCGCGAGCTGCGCAGCCAGTCCGACATCCCGATTCTGATGCTCACTGCCCGCTGCGAACCGACCGATCGCATCATCGGCCTGGAGCTGGGGGCC
>NKIE01000063.1:0-5108 GCA_002256055.1 Pseudomonas sp. PGPPP3
CCGAGAGTTTCAAGGGATTGATCGAGCGCCGCTGCAGGGCACCATTGGGGACATCCTTGAAGATGTCGACATTACGCCCCGCCACCTGCAGGCCTGCATTGGCACAGGCAGCATCCAGGCTGTAGAAGGCCAGCGAAGCCTTCAGTGCATTGAAGTCGTCCGGTACTTCACGCACGGTAAGCAGATTCAAGCCCTGCTGCGTGGTGATACCGACCACCGTAGCGAACTCGCCGGGCGCCACACTGATATCCAGTTGCTGCGTTTGGTCGGCCTGTTTGAGGGTACCCTTGATCGGTTTACCAGCCGGCACAGTGAGAAAATCGGAAGCGCGCGCGTCACCTTCAAGACGCAGGCTGGCACCGTTGGCGGCACTGAGTTCCAGCGCTGACTCACCCGCATTAAAGAAGCGCAGGAAAGCAGAATCTTCGCTGGGACCGGTGGGATACAAGGGAATTTCGGCAGCCTGCAACAGCGTTACCGGCAGCAAGGCAAGCAAACTAAGCCATGCACGCATCACTTGGCTCCTTTGAGGTTGGCAGCTGGCAGCTTGGCCATCGCATCGGCAATCGCGCTGCCCCAGGCCTTGTAACCGGCAACCGTGAAGTGCTGGCCGTCGGTGGTGGTCCACTGACCAGGCTTGGACATTTTCAGCGAATCAACATAAGTGCATGGCGCCACGTTGGCAGCCAGGAACTGCGACATGAACTGGGTGCGCGGGTCGTTCTTTTTATACTTGCCACCAACCTTGCCCCAGGCCGGGCCAACCCACACACACTTGGTGCCCGTTTCGGCAATGGCCTTGGTCAAGTTGGTCACACTTTGCCAGGCCCAGGCTTTGGGGAAAGCCGGTTTGTCGTAAGAAGCCATGGTGTCGCCGATAACCAGCACGACGACATCAGGCTTGTTCTGCGCAATCAATTGCTTGATCGGCGTGGTGGTAGCGCCGCTACCTTTGAGCAGCAGCTTACCGGTGTTGTCCTGTACCGCGCCGCAATCGACTTTCTTGGTGATCAGCCAGTCGGCCGCGCTGGCACCGCAGGCACCGATGGAATGCACCTTGGCACCTTTGGCAACCAGCGCCGCATTCAGCGGTTCAGTGAGGTGGTTGGCCAGGCTCATATGGCTCTCGCCCAAAACCATGAGGGTCAGACCAGCAAGTACGGAAGAAGACATCGGAGGATTCCTGAATCAGTTCAATGCGAAAAATGGATTAGTACTTGAATTACTTAGCAGCGTTTTTAGCCACGCCTTCCAGGGCACCACTGATGGCAGTGCCCCATTTCTGGTAGCCCTGGGCATTCAGATGCTGACCGTCGGTAGTGGCCCACTGGCCTGGCTGGGAGAACTTCAGCGAGTCGACATAGCTGCAAGGCGCCACATTGCTCGCAAGAAACGCCGACATCTGTTTGACCTTGGCGTATGTCTTGCCGTACTTGCCGCCCTCGGTGCCCCAGTTCGGCCCGACCCAGGCACACTTAGTGCCCGTCGCAGCAATAGCCTTGGTCAGGCTGGAGGTTTGCTGCCAGATCCACGCCTTGGGGAAGGACGGCTTGTCATAGCCGGCCATGGTGTCACCAATCACGATCAACACCAGATCCGGTTTGTCCTTGGCGATAAGCTCCTGGATCGGTGTGGTGGTTGCCTTGCCACGCAGCACCACAGCTGGCGCTTTGCCACGCCGCTCCGCGGCACCGCAAGCGCCACCAGGGGTTGCCTTCAACCAGTCGCCCGCATTGGCGCCACAGATGCCGATGGAGTGGACATTGGCACCCTTGCGAGTCAGGTCGTCGTGCAACCCGCCGATCAGGTAGTTAGGGGTCGCCATGTGACTGTCGCCGATGATCAGGATGGACAAACCGGCAAGCAATGAAGAAGCCATCAAAACACCTTCAGTTAGCGTAAGGGGATTGGTAAGGAGAAACGGGTAAATCCAGCGGCCCGGTCATGTCCTCGAACATGTAGCGCATGTACAGCCCACCGTTCCATTGGCGATAGTCTTGGGCGTTGTCGATGCCCGCATGGCCACCCACGAAGAAATTGCTGCCCAGGCGGTACTCCGCGGCGCCGGACAGGTTGTAGCCGATACCGGTATCGCTTGAGCCCTCGTAAACAGCCTCGCGGCCCAGCGCTTTGCTGGCGCCGGCTTGCAATGCCGCATCCCCTGGATGGATTGTCTGTACACCAACCGAGCCCTTGAGTTGGAAGCTCAGGCGGTCATAGCGCTGGGCCCAGGTGACCGGAACACCAATGGCAAAGAAGGTCTGCGGACTGAAGTAACCGCCATGGCCGTAGGTGAAGTAGCCCTGGTTTTCCTGATAACCGACACCCAGCAGGTTAAGGCCGACGGTCGACTGAGTGTGCTCATCGTTCTGCAGGTACCAGTAGACTCCCGTACCCAGTTCGGCGCGGTCGTTATCCTCAACATTCTCGCCCAGCAGTCGGTGCATGCCGCCGTAGGCATAGGCACCGACTTCACGATTGTCGTAACTCAACTGGGCGCGACCACCATTGGCGGTCACCCCACCCCACTTTTGCCACGTGCGTTCATCCTCGGCACCCGCAAAGGACAGCAGGCTGTCTGTGACCGCGCGACGTGACAGCTTGGCGTTCCAGTGCAGGTCAGAGTTACCGGCGAAGCTACGCTCCAGACTGACACCGCCTACCCCGGTGCTGTACAGAAAGCCCTGCGGCGTGGTGCCAAGGTCGGCCTTCAAGCCTGCTGGCTGATGCTCAAAAGCCAGCGCCAGACCCACTCCGGAATCTTTTTGCGAACCTGGCGACATGCCCGGTTTGGCAAGCGTTGCAGCAGGCCCGCCACCAAAGCGATCACGGGCCTCGGCGCCAACACTGCCAGCATTCAGCGACACGGGCGTAACGCGCACCGCCAGGCGACTGTCACCTACCGGCATACTGGCCTCAAAGGGCGTCTGGATATCGGTCAGCTTGCTCAAGCCTGACTCGCTGTCATTACTGCGCACCGTCATGCCCTGCACCAGGTAAGGACTGCGCTGCTGCAAAATATCGTCAAGGGCACGAGCGGCTTCGCTCATGCCGGCACGCTGATCAACCTCATCGCCATCGGCAAGCACGGCGAACGGATTACTGGCCACTTGCGTTTCAGCAGGTGCAGCACTGCTGTAGACATTGATCGGCAAGCTGTTTTGACTCAGTGCTGGAGCCGAGCGTGGCGCCGCTTGATCAACCGGTAGCGGGACCAGATCCATGCTGCGCGGCTGCAAGGCAGCCTGAGCCACCGGCAAAGTCTGCACCGGCTGCGGGATTGTGGCCTGAACGGTGGACGCAGAACCGATACCGGCAAACGGATTGCTCGGCACCTCGGTCGGTTTAGCGTTGGCGGCATAAACCGGGGTTTTCTCGAGTTTCTCTTGCGCGACAACCTTGCCGAGCAGTTCGGCAGCAGTACCCGTACGGCCCAGGTAGCGATAGACACGAGCGGCGGTAGTCAGGATTTCGACATCATTGGGTGCCAGACGCAGGGCTTTTTCCAGCGCTTCCTCGGCATAAGCATTTTCGGCCTCTTGGGCGGCCATATCGGCAGCACCAACCTGCAGCCCGGCATCATCCGGGTGGCGCCGCAGCAGCGGCTTAAACAGCTCAAGAGCCTTGCTGGTATTGCCATTGGCGCCGTACATACGCGCCAGTGCAGAGACGGCCAAAGGGTCTTGCGGACGCTGAGCCAGAGCCGGAGCCAGAGTTTCATACGCGGCGGCCAACTCACCACGCTGACGCAACTGTTCGGCCTGACGCACCCGATAGAAGAACAGCAGATCGTCATATTGCTGGCGTTGCTCGACGCTCATGCTGCGCCCTTGCAGGTCACGCAAAATGCCAGCAACTTCAACATCCTGTTCGGCGGCCAGCAGCACGTTGGCATAGCTCAGGGTCAATGACAGGTCAGCCTTGGGGCTGCGCGCAAGCAGATCGCGCATGATGACAATGGCGCGCTGCGGATCACCCGCGTCAGCATAGGCGGCGGCAAACGCGGAAAGTCGCGCGGGTTTACCTTGTGCCTGGGGCTCGATGCGGCGCAGTAAAGCGCGCGCATCGGCTTTTTGACCACTACGGCTAAAGGCGTTGATCCGTTGCAACTGGAGGTTGAAGTCCACCTCAGCAACCAGGCGGTTAACGTCAGCATTACGTGCATCACGGGGGATGCGCGCAAGGGTGGCCTGAGCCTTTTCCCACTCATTCAACTGAATGGACAGCAAACCGTCCATCAAGCTGCGGGCCTCGGCTACCGCGCCCAAGTCAACATACAAGCGCGCCAGTGAAAAGCGCGCCCAGGCGTTATTGGGATCATCACGCAGGGCTGCTTCAAGCGCCTGACGCATACCTTGAGTGTCGCCACGCTTCTCGGCGGCACGTGCCCGTTGCAGGGCCTGATCGGCCCGCAACTGACCCAGCCCGCCGAGTTTTTCACGCTCAGCAATAGGCATGCGTTCAAGCATACGCAGGGCCTCATCAGGTTTGCCCTGCTCGCCCAGCACCTGGGCGAGTCCGCGCAATGCGCGAGCCTCCTGAGTACGCAGTGTCAGCGCCTGGCGATAACCCGCCTCAGCGGCAGGCAACTCGCCCTGCTGGGTTTGAAGCTCTGCGAGCGCCAGCAGCGCTTCGCTGTCCTTGGGTTTTAAGCGCCGCGCCTGCTCCAGTTGCTGGCGGGCATTGGCAATTTGGTTGCGGTCCTGACTGTCGCGCGCCTGCTGTAGCAGCGACCAGTAACGCACATCGTCCAACGCGCTTTGCCAGGCACGACCGCCGCCCTGTCTGACGGCCCGGGTCAGCAGTAACTCGGCATCGTTGTACCGCTCCTGACGCTGACGCAGGATACCCATACTGCCCAAGCCATCGGCGGCGTTGGGGTGCGCCTTCAGGTAAGCGGTTAGCTCACGCTCGGCCACATCCAGATCACCTTGCTCTAGTGCTTTCAAGCCACGCGCCAAAACAGGATCGCGCTGCCATGTAACAGCGTCGCCGCTTGGCTGGGTTCGGCCCTTACGTAGCAGTGTACGAATTTCTTCGTCATCAGGATGGCTGCGCAAAAACTGCTCGAATAACGCTTGCTGGGCGGGCTTGGGCGGGCCCATCCA
>NKIE01000063.1:5118-10324 GCA_002256055.1 Pseudomonas sp. PGPPP3
GACGCCAGCTCTCATCGGCATCACCGCCAATATCTTCGCGCCTGGCCAGCTTAGCCAGAGCGCTAATACCTTCGGCCCGTGAACTTTGATTGCGCGCCAGGTGCTTGGCCAAAAACAGCGCCGTATAAGGATCGTCCGGGTATTCACGCTGCAGGCGTTGCATACCGCTGCGTGCTTCGCTCCAGTGCTTATCGACATAGCCCAGGTTGTTATAGAACTCCAGGCCAACCTGCCCCTGCCCCGGCTTGCCACCCAGTGCGCGACGATAGACATCCACCGCCTTAGCACGCTCGTCAGACTCCACCAGCAAGCGCGCCTCATCCAGCAACTGTTGGTTGGCCGGATCAAGCAAACGGATGTCCTGCTCGAGCAGCAAGGCCTGCCGCGGCAATGGCTCTAAGCCCTGCAGGCGCTGCAGGTACTGCTTGGCCTCAGCCGCTTTACCCCCCTGAACCGCGATCAAACCCAGGCCATAGAGCGCATCCGGTTGACTGGCATCGAGCAGTAACAGTTTGCTCCAAACCTCTGTGGCTCGTTTGGGCTTCTCCTGAGCCTGCCAGAAATGCCCCTGTTCAATCAGCAGGCTGCGTGCGTCCTCAGGCTCAGCCTGGACACTGCTGTGGGCCATAACGGCCAACAACGCCAGGGTCAGCGGGCGGTAGCGGAACATGAAGACTCCCAACGTGGTTGCAAGCGGCCATCCGCCGCGAATCGGTAATAGTGGTCAGCCCAACCGAGGCCAAACAGACTGAGCATGTAGTCGTAGTAAAAAGGCGCCGAAGCACTACCGGCGATCCATTGATCGATCGCCCCACGAGCGCGCTGCGCTTGCAACTCTTCCAGCCAAGGCTGACCCTTCGCGCTGAAATAGGGCACCAGGGCACCGGCAAAACCACTTGGACTTTGCCCCTCAGTGCTACCGCTGCGAGTGTTGGTCTTCTCGGGAGGTACACCCGTTGAAGCCGTCGCCCGGGCCATGCCGTGCAAGCTGTCGAGCAGCGGCTTGGCTAACGGGTCCTTCGGGTGGGTCATACCTGCCCAGAGGTAAACCCGGATGGCATCGTAACTGCCAACATCCGCCTTCATTGGGTCGCTGGCAAACAAACCCGCCGTGTCCGAGACGGCCCGATAACCGACCCAATCGGCGGCGAAACCATGACTGCCCGCCTCGCGCTGCAGCACCGGCGTCAGTGCTGCAATCGCCTGCCAAGGACCCTTGGGATCAATCGCCGCCAGGCGACGCATGAGTGGCAAGGGCTGATAGCTGGGGTTGATTCGCCATAAATGGCCAATGTGCGAGAAACCAATCGGGCCAGGCAACAACACGGGGCCCAGGCCAGGCAAGTCAGTGACCTCATGTTTTTTGATCTGCGCCAGCACACTCAGTGCATCAGCTCGGTACTGAGGCTTGTCCCACAAGCGATCAGCCTCGCTCAACGCATACACAAACCACAGGTCGGCGTCCGATGCCGAGTTGGCATCCTGCACTTTCCAGACGCCATCCTTGCCCTGCCCCCAGAGCCACGCAGGAAGGATATTTTGCGGGTCGTTGCCGGCAAGATTTTCCCGGCTCCAGCGCCAGATTTTCTCAAAGCGCGCCTGGTCATTGGCCACCAAGGCAAAGAACAGTGCGTAAGACTGCCCCTCGGAGGTGCTGTGATTTTTCTCCAGGCTGGACTCCAGCACTCGACCATCCGGCTGAATCCAGCGCTCGGCAAAACGCTGCCAATGTGGCCACTCGACCGCACAGGATGCGCTTGCAGGAGCACTGGCCATGAGCATCAACAGACCTGCACACAGTCCAAGAACAGGTCGGCTCATCAACTGCCTCAATCTTTCAAACGCGCACGTGCTCGTGCACGTAGGGTGAGGAACAGCAGCACGCTGGCCAAGCCAACGGCAAGAGCCGTCAACAACACCATCCAGCCGAGGTTATGGGCCAGCACCCATTGCAAATAACGGAACCAACCCAGCTCACCGACGTAATACTGCTCGTCTGCCACCAATGAGTTGACGTGCTTACCATTGATCACCGCCAGGCTGCCCTGAATCGAGCCCTCATAGCCCTCACCGCCCCGCAAGGCAGCGCTGACGTCGATGAGTTTGTCCGGGCTGGCGGCAGCAATTACTACCACACTGCGCTCACTGTCCAGAGGTGACTCAAAGCCGGTCAGGTAGGCACCTGCGCCGCCGGCACCCAACGCAAGGCTGCTGCGCGCCTGGCGCAAATTGGCTCGGGTATCATCGCCAACCCAGGTACGCACACGATGAACCAAATCGGACAATTCGAAACTCGACTGCCCACTCAAACTGGCAGGCAGCAGATCGGACCAGCGCTGCAAGAGCGGTTGGTTGCCACCAGAGGCCAACACCAGCAAGTCCTTGCCCTCCAGAGGCGCATCCTCATCACCTTGGGTGACGCTAACCGCCGTGGCCGGCAAACCGGTCGACTCACCAAAACGACCAAGCACATCGAGGTACAGGGTCAGCTCCTCAACACCAGCAGCACTGGGCATTACAATGGCGGTTTCAGCCAGGTCAGCCATGCGGGTGAACGGAAAACCACTGTTCTGGAACACGCCCAGATTAGGCATCGCAATAAAGTGCTCATAGCCACTGAGATCCAGCGTGGAATCGGCCTCAATGGTGCCGCGCATGTTGTCGATAATGATGTCGCGGCATTCGCCCTGCTTGATGTAGTCGTACATGAAGCGCAGTTGTAGGGTCGCCTGCAGCGGCAAACTGTCCAGAGGCAGCAAGAGTTCGGTTTCCTGCAGCAGCGTTTCATCTTGCTGCAACTTGGCCAACAACGACTTGTCATCCTCCAGACGCTCTTGCGAAGGCAACTGCAGCGACTTGATAAATTTGCCACTGGCGCTAATCAGCAACGACGAGTTGGTTGATACCGGCTGCGGTGTATAGCGATATTTGAGGTGCAGCGGGACACCCTTTTCGCGCCAGTTAAACAGATCAGGTGGTAAACGCATCGGCAAATTGATGCTGCCTGGGTCATAGCCGGAGACGCTCAGACGCTTGGCCTCTGTGAGTTCACCGAGCTGCACCGGGCGATCGCTTGGCAGCCAGTTCGGCGCATCGTAGGGCTCGCGCGGCTTCAGGCTGTCGATCCGGTCAATACGCGCGTGAGCTCCGGCGAGAACTTTGCTGCCACTGACCAGTGCCAACGCGGCCTGTTTGAGCTGTTCACCATCGCGTCCGGAAATCACCAGCAACTTGCCAAAAGGATCGTTGGGGTTGGCCTGCAGGGTCAAACCAGGCACACCATCCTGAGGTAACTCGATTCCGGGAATGGTCGCAGCTCCGGCAACCAACACAATTGCATGCCCCTTGGCCGGTATTTGCGCAAGGCTGACCGGGAATCGCGCCCCACGATAGCTGGCCAACGCACCAAACCAGGACGACACCGCACCAGCAGCTTCCAGAGTGCGGTTATCTGGACTTGCGGCAAACACAAACGGCAACTCCAGCGCCCGAGAATCGCGTCCGTCGAAAAACGGCAATGGTAACTTGGCCAAGTCATCCGGCAAGGCAATCTGCGTAGCCTCCAGTTCAAGCTGGCTAGTGTTGCTAACTTTCGCCCACAAACTGGAGTGCAGCGGGTCTTCACACATCATGGTGTAGTGACCAATCAACTGCAGGGTCAGACGATTGAACTCTGTGACCAGATGCGCAGGAATATCGATCATCTGTTTTTGCAGCGTGCCTGCGCCCTCTTTGGGCACGGGCAGGCTGGCAGCCACCTGATCGTTGACCATCACGTTGATATGCGAGAGATCGCTGAGCAATGCGGGTGAATAGCTGTACTCGAGATTGACCCGCGCCTTGGTCACCACCTGATCCGCGCGCACATCAAAGCTGACGCTGTCGCTACCCTCGATACCGCGCAGGTGCATCGTGTAATTGGCACCCAATTGCTTGAGTGTGGCGCTATAGGTCGGAATGAACTCGACGGGCAGCACTTCGCTGGGCGCACTGCCCTCTTCAGCGACGGGGACTTCGTCGCCAGTCGATGTCTCGGCCCAGGCCGAAGGTATGCCTGGAAGCAGCAAAGGGATCGACAAAGCGAACCAGAGGGGCAGCATGCCATTGCGTTTCTGACTCATGGATTTCTCGGTGTGGATCTAGCGGAAAGGGACAAGGAGCGAAGTTGCCGCGCAGACTCTTGGTATGCGGCATGCGAGAGCAGGCAAATGCCGCGCCAACCAATATTGGTAACTTCAGCAAGAGCACTCAGAGGTGTATCGACAACCCCTTTGCCCCAGGTACGCGCCCAGGTGTCAGCGCGCGAGAAGGTCATTCGCGCCAACTCACTCTGTTGCTGCAAGCTCAACTCGAGGAAGTTCAGGCCCAGTGTCTGGCCATTACTGAACACCACTCCGGCGGGGAAAACGCACTCTTCACCATCGTGAAACAGGGACACCTGGACCTTCTCGCCACAGGAAACCTGGCAACCCAGTGGCAGGCTGATACCCAGCCCCCGCTGGGAAAAGTCACTGGTCTGACAAACGATGGTCTTGCCGTCGGCCAGACCGAGCATGGCTGGCATGCTGGCAAATACGCGCGGTTCGGCGCGAATCTGACGCACCTCACTAGCCACTGCAACCGCTGCCGCACTGATGATGATGTTGTAAACCGTCCAGACCAAGTTGATCAGAATTGTCGCCGCGCTGGCGTCAGGGTCAAAACCCAGCCGGGACACACCGACCAGCATGCCGAACAGATTCAGGAGCAGCACTACGATGTAGGGGCGAGCCATCTTCCAGTCGAAGTAACCGACATCGATTACCCCGCCCTTGGCCGTCACGTTGAACTTGCCGAACTTTGGGTTGACCATCGCAAACAACACCGGACGCATGATGTACCAGGCCAGTACCGACTCGTAGACCTCGTTCCAGAATGAGTGGCGAAAGCGTCCCTGAATAGTCGAGTTGGTGACACTGGCAATCAAGATATGCGGTAAGGCATAGGCAATGATCAGCAAGGCCGAGGCCTGGAAAATCTGCGCATCGAAAACCAGATAAGCCAGCGGTGCAGTGAGAAACACCAGGCGCGGCAAACCGTAGAAAAAGTGCAACATGGCGTTGAGGTAACACAACCGCTGACCAAGTTTGAGACCCTTACCAAGCAGCGGGTTATCCGTGCGAAAGATCTGCGCCATACACCGCGCCCAGCGGATACGCTGGCCGAT
>NKIE01000064.1 GCA_002256055.1 Pseudomonas sp. PGPPP3
TGCTGCGCTCACTACAACATATCCAGCGGGTGCTGCTGCACAGCCAGGAACTGACGCAACCCACCGACCTCAACGCCCTGGTAGCCCCCTGACATGTGGCAACGCCTGTCACTCAACGGCCGCATCATGCTGCCCCTGGGCCTGCTCTGGCTGCTCTCCGGGCTGGTCATCTTGTTGCTGTCCTGGCAAAGCAGCCAGGTGCAACTGGAAAATCGTCTGGAAGAGCGCGCCCAGACCCTGATTGCCAGCGTGCAGATGACCGCCGAGACCGTCAGCCACATCAGCGACCTGCGCCGTGTGGTGATGGCCTTGGGCGCCGAAAACGGCGTGCACGAACTACTGGTGGTCGCCGGCCAGCCGGCGCGAATCGTCGCCAGCACCAAGGGGGCCCAGCAAGGCATGCGCCTTGATCAACTGCCGGCACAAGAAGAGGGCGGCGAGATACTCACCCGCGTGCTGAGCACGCGTACGTTGCTACGCCACTTGGAGGTTGGTACTCACTACGACTACGCCAGCCCAATACTCCTGACCAACAGCCAGCTGAATGGCCAGGTGCGTACCCAAGGTGCCATCTATCTGGGCCTCGACATCACCAGCCTGAACCGTCAGCTGAACCGTGAAATCCTTCAGCAAACCGCCTGGCTGATGCTTGCCACCGCCCTGATGCTCGGCGCCCTGGCCATGCTTCTAAGACGCCTGGTACTGCAACCGCTGAACGCCCTGCTAAAAGGCATTTCCGCCAGCGATTCACAAAGCGTGCTGAACAACCTGGCGCAGATCCAGTCTGGCGAATTTGGCCTGCTCGCCAGCACTCTACGCCGCCAATTACGGCGCGAACTTAAACACCACCAGCAGTCCGCCGAGGCGGCCGAACAGCTGCGCAAGAGTGAGGAGCTGTCGCGCGCAATCATCAGCAACAGCACGGAAGGAATTATCACCCTGACCGCTGACGGCATCATCAGCAGCGTCAACCCAGCCGCAGAGCAGTTATTTGGCTACCAGGCTGGCGAACTGCTCGGCCACAAGATCGACATGCTCCTGCCACAACGCTTTCGCCAAGCCCATGATGGCTACCTGCGCCACTCCGCCCTGCATGCACCGCGCATCATCAACAAAACCCGCGATCTGTTCGGCCTACGCCAGAATGGCGAGGAGTTTGCTCTGGAGCTGTCCGTATCACCCTTGCAGATTGACGGACAGAAGGCCTTTGTCGGCATGCTGCGCGATATTTCAGCGCGCAAGCAGTACGAATGGGGGCTGGAGATCGCCCGCAGCGAAGCCGAAGACGCCAACCGTGCCAAGAGCGAATTTCTCGCCACCATGAGCCACGAGATCCGCACCCCCATGAACGGTGTGATCGGCATGGCTCAAGTACTGGCCGACACCGCGCTGACCAGCCAGCAGCAAGAGCTGGTGCACACCCTGCAGGTTTCCGCCAACCTGCTGCTGGGTTTACTCAACGACATTCTCGACCTGTCCAAAATCGAGGCGGGCATGCTGCAGCTCGAACAGGTGCCCTGCGACTGGGAGGCCATCCTGCTCGACGCGCTCAAGCTGCTGCAGCCCCAGGCGCAGAAAAAGTCCCTGCAACTGCTCCTGTTGATCGATACCGACGTGCCATTGCAGATTCTCGGTGACCCACTGCGCCTGCGGCAGATCATCCTCAACCTGGTCAACAACGCGATCAAATTCACCCCCCAGGGGCACATCCACCTGCACCTCAGCGCAGGCCCGCGCTCTAATGGGCAAACCCACTACTGCCTGCAGATCCGCGACACGGGAATCGGCATGACGCCCGAGCAGCAGGCCAAGCTGTTCAGGCCCTTTACCCAGGCAGACTCATCGACTACCCGCTCGTTCGGCGGCAGCGGCCTCGGCCTGTCGATCAGCCGCAGGTTGCTGTTTCTGATGCAGGGCGACATCAGCGTCAGCAGCCAACCTGAGCGAGGCAGTTGCTTCAGCCTTAATCTCCCACTGCGCAACTCGGCACCTACCACCAACACGGCAGCCGTGCTGCAAAGCGATAAACAGCTGCTGCTGCTCGATCCCCAGCCTCTCAACCTAGCCATCGTCCAGGCCGCCCTGGCCCCCTTGGGCTATCGCGTGGAGCAACGCTACGACCTCACGCAAGCGTTGCCGGCACATGACTTACTGCTGGTCTGCGACAGTTTCAGCGAGCCATTGCCAGCAACCGCCAACCCGCGACGCCTGTGGCTGTGTGATCAGGCAGCAAACACCGCGCAAAGCAACGATCCCACGCGCCTGAATCGGCCACTGGCTCAGGAGCAGTTGCGTGCAGCGGTGCAATTGGCCCTCAGCAACGCGCCGCAAAGCGGCCCACAGACAGCCAGCACCGCACGCCAGCAAAACCAGTTACACGGCCACGTGCTGGTGGTCGAGGACACCGCCATCAACCAGACCGTGCTCAAAGCCATGCTCACGCCCTTCGGCCTGCGCTTGAGTTTTGCCGATAATGGCCAACTCGGCGTTGAAGCCACACAGCAGCACGATTACGACCTGATCCTGATGGATTGCCTAATGCCAGTGCTCGACGGCTTTGCAGCCACTCAGGCTATCCGCGCCTGGGAGCAGCAACAGGGCAAGCGCCGTACGCCAATCATTGCGCTGACGGCCAATGCCTATGAAGAAATTCGCCAGCGCTGCCAGGCCGCGGGCATGGATGACTTCCTCAGCAAGCCGATCGTGCGAGATACGTTGATCGAGTGCCTACAGCGCCACCTGCCCGCAGGCCTCTCGGCAGCCAGCCCGCAACCGGCTGCCGAGGAGTCTGACCGGAGCATCACCGAGCAGGCTGACCAGCGAGTCCTGCTGCTGGCCGAACAACTGGGGCAGGCCACCATGCTGTATTTGCTGGAAGAGTTTCAGCGCCATGCTCTGAGCTTTGCCGACGAACTGCTCCAGGCCCTCGACCACGACGACTGGAGCACCGCCCAACGCATGGTGCACAGCCTCAAGGGCAGCTCAGGAACACTCGGCATGGATGCCCTCAGCCAGCACGCGGCGGCCCTGGAACTGCGCATCAAGGCCGGCGCAGGCGCTGAACCCATCAGCGCGTTGCGCATGGCCGCTCAAGACCTGCATGACGACATTAAACGCACCGTCCACGGCGCTCTAGAAACCTGCCGGAACATTACTGCGACGCCTGCAGAGTCCGCATCTGAGTCACTGTCAGCGCCGTTGCCATAGCTGGTAGGCATGGGCCGGTAGCGCCTCGACGGCAGGGTGTTCTTCCACCTTGGCCAAACGCCACTCGGCCTCGCTGAACGCTGGAAACCAGGCATCGCCTGCCGGGGTCAGGGCCACGCGAGTCAGGTACAAACGCTCGGCCTGCGCCAGGGCTTGCTCGTAGAGCTGCGCGCCGCCGATCAGCATCAGCTCGTCGACGCCCTGGGCACGCGCCCACTCATCGGCGCGCAGGATCGCGGCGTCCAGGCTGGCAAACACCTCGGCACCTTCCAGGTGCAAATCCGGCTGGCGGCTGACCACCAGGTTGAGACGCCCCGGTAGCGGACGGCCCAACGAATCCCAGGTTTTGCGCCCCATGATGATTGGCTTGCCGAGGGTTCGGGCCTTGAAGTGCTTGAGATCCGCCGGCAGGTGCCAGGGCAATTGGTTGTTGCAGCCAATCACGGCGTTATCCGCAACGGCAGCAATCAGACAGAGGGGTAGGGTCGTATTCATGCCGGCGATAATAACGTGATGGCCGCGGCAAAACACCCTAGGGCCTGTTGCGGCGTCATAGGTTCAGGAGTTTGACCACCGCGCGGTTGCGCCCCTGGGCCTTGGCCGCGTAGAGCGCTTCGTCTGCCAGCCGCTGGGCCTCTTCCAGGCCATTGGGCTGGGGGCTTGGCCAGTAGGCGACGCCGATGCTCAGGGTCACCACCTGGGCCTCGCCCGCCTGCGCATGGGGCAGCGCCAACGCCTCAACGTCGGCGCGGATGCGTTCGGCCAGTTCCAGCATCGCCGCCTGGCTGGCGCCCACCCAGAGACCGACGAACTCCTCGCCGCCATAGCGCGCCAGTATGTCCAGCGGGCGCTGAGCATGCTGGCCAAGGGTCCGTGCCACGGCCTGCAAAGCCAGATCGCCAGCGGCGTGGCCGTAGTGGTCGTTGTAGGCCTTGAAGTGATCGACATCCAGCATCAGCACCGCCACCGGCTGTTGACTGCGCATCGCCTGACGCCAGCTGCGACTGGCGCGCTCGCTGAACGCACGGCGATTAAGCAGGCCGGTGAGGAAGTCGCGCTCGGCAATGTCCTGCATCAGCCCCTCAGCGAGAAAGGTTTCGCGCGACGAGTATTCGAGGAAATAACACCCAAAGGCGCCGATCAGATTGGCCGAGCCAAGAATAATCGCGTTTGGCAGCAGCACCTGCACCGGCATGCCAGTAAGAAGCTCTGCCGCGAGGTAGCCAGCAAAGATCAGCCAGCCACAAATGCTCGCCGTAATAAAACGCAGACCGGCAAGAAAGTAGAAAAACACCGTCATCAGGATGACGCCCTCATAGGGCAGGGCAAATTCATGGACACGGGCCAGCCAGATCACCCCATCCACGGCGAGGCCGCCAATCACCGCACTCGCGCCGACCACCCACTGCAGCCGCAGCGTCCAGCGACGATTGAAGGTCGCCCACAGATTGAACAGCAGCACCGGATACAGCACACAGCGCAGCGCCACGCTCTGCAGGCGAAACGCTTCAGGCAGCATGAGCAGATCGAATGCCGTGAACAGCAGCCACATCAGGATGGCCACCAGCAAACCACCGCGCATGCGCAGCAGGTGAGCCTGGGCATGATAAGTACGAAACGCCGGCTCCAGCTCGCCGGCAAAGCGCAGCCAGGTAAAGCCGCTGCGCAATTGGCGCAGGTAGACAGAGTCCTGATTGACCCATTCAAGGCTGGGGAGCTGCATGGCGGATCTCGGTTTGACCATCGTTATTGTTATTGCCCTAGACTAGCCCGCCGTGGCCCTGCGCGCAGCAGCTCTGTACAGGCATGTACCGACACCGCACCAGCAGCGGTTATCCTCTGCTGACGATTATCAGCCATGAGCCAGCGTGTGAGCGATTCTCCCGACGCCACCTTCCACCCCAGCCCACTCGAACAGCTCTGGCTGTGCGAGACCATCCGCCTGCGCGAAGCTCAGGGCCAGCGCCTGGATGACCGCGAGGCCAATCGCCACGCCCGCGCCGCCGGCGGCGACCTCGCCCAACGAATTCAGGCCCGCGCCCTGTGGCTGGCGCGCCGTGATGGCCTGCTCGACGCCTTGCAGCATTATCGTCACGGCGCCCGCCTGGCCCTGATCGTGCTGAGCATGCTGGCCCTGCTCAGCGGTGCAGGCCTGGCCTTGGCCGCCTTGGGCGACGGTCAACGTCCGGTCAATCTCTTCTGGGCCTTGGGCAGCCTGCTGGGCCTTAATTGGCTGCTGCTCGCCGGCTGGTTGCTCAGCTGGGCATTCGCCCGTCCAGGCTCCGCGACTCTGGCCCACGCCTGGCGCTGGCTGAGCCTGCGCGCCGCCGCCGATGTACGCGCCGGCCACCTGGCCGCCGCCCTGCCCAACCTGCTGCAGCCTCATCAGCTAAACCGCTGGGGCCTGGGTCTGCTCAGCCATGGCCTGTGGCTGCTGACCCTGAGCGCCGCCCTGCTGATGCTGCTGGCCCTGCTCAGCACCCGCCGCTATGGCTTTGTCTGGGAGACCACCCTGCTCGGCAGCGACAGCTTCGTCAGCCTGACCCAGAGCCTCGGCGCCCTGCCGGCTCTGCTCGGTTTCAGTCAGCCCGACAGCGCCCTGATCCGTGCCAGCGGCGATCTCGCCCTGACCCAAGAAAGCGCCCGCCAGGTCTGGGCCGGCTGGCTGCTTGGGGTTTTTGTGGTGTTCGGCCTGCTGCCGCGCCTGCTGCTCGCCCTGCTCTGTCTCGGCGCCTGGCGCCACGGCCTGCGCCGCTTGCGTCTAGACCTGACGCTGCCGGCCTACCAGGTGCTGCACCACGACCTGCAACCGGACAGCGAACGCCTGGGCATCCTCGACCTGGCCCCACCGCTGCCGGAACAAAGCGCCGCCACCGGCCAGGTACACAACAGCCGCGGCGCCCTGCTGGTAGCGATCGAGCTGGACAGCCAGCGCCCCTGGCCGCCCAGCCTGCCCACCGGCGTGGCCGATGGCGGTGTACTCGACAGCCGCGAGCAGCGCCAGCAACTGCTAGAGCGGCTCAGCCACACGCCGCCAGCACGCCTGGCGATTGCCTGTGACCCACGCCGTTCGCCGGACCGAGGCACCCTGGCGCTGCTCGCCGAGCTGGCCCGCAGCGCCGCCGGCACGCGCATCTGGCTGCTGCCACCGCCGGCAGGCGAGACGCTGGACAACCAGCGCCTGGGCGACTGGCAGCAAGCCCTGACGCAGCTGCACTTAGCCTACGCCGACAGCCCACCGCTGGCCTGGCTGGAGACCGGCCATGAATGAGCCACTGAAGCTGGCCGTAGTCGGCCACACCAATGTCGGCAAGACCTCGCTGCTGCGCACCCTGACCCGCGACGTCGATTTCGGCGAGGTGTCCCATCGCCCCAGCACCACCCGCCATGTCGAAGGCGCGCGGCTGTCGGTGGACGGCCAGCCGTTGCTGGAGCTGTACGACACCCCAGGGCTGGAAGACGCCATCGCCCTGCTCGACTACCTGGAGCGTCTCGAACAACCCGGCGAACGCCTGGATGGCCCAGAGCGGCTCGCCCGTTTTCTCGCCAGCAGCGAGGCGCGTCAGCGTTTCGAGCAGGAAGCCAAGGTGCTGCGCCAGCTACTGGCCAGCGATGCCGGGCTGTACCTGATCGACGCCCGCGAGCCGGTGCTGGCCAAATACCGCGACGAACTGGCCGTGCTGGCCGGCTGCGGCAAACCGCTGCTACCAGTGCTCAATTTCAGCAGTGCCGGCCAGCCACAGGAAGACGCCTGGCGCGGCGCCCTGGCGCGCCTCGGCCTGCATGCACTGGTCGCCTTCGACACCGTCGCGCCGCCCTTGGATGGTGAACGCCGGCTGTATGAAAGCCTGGCCCTGCTGCTGGAGAAATCCCGCCCGCAACTGCAACGCCTGATCGCTAGCCACGAGGCTCAGGCCCAGGCCCGCCTGCACAGCGGCCGGCAGTTGATCGCCGAGCTGCTGATCGACTGCGCCGCCTGTCGACAACGGGTCAGCAGCCAGCCAGGCATCGAACAGGCCGCCATTCAGGCCCTGCGCGAGGCGGTGCGCGAGCGCGAACAACGCTGCGTCGAGGCCCTGCTGCGCCTGTATGCCTTTCGCCCAGACGACGCCGAAGCCGGTGCCCTGCCACTGCTGGACGGGCGCTGGGGCGACGACCTGTTCAACCCGGAAACCCTCAAGCAACTCGGCATCAGCGTCGGCAGCGGCGTAGCGGCGGGTGCCGCCACAGGCGTCGGCATCGACCTGCTGGTCGGCGGCCTCAGCCTGGGCGCCGCCACCGTGCTCGGCGCACTGGCCGGCGGCGGCCTGCAAACCGCACGCAATTACGGCGGACGCCTATTGGGCAAGCTCAAGGGCCAGCGTGAATTAAGCGTCGACGATGCAGTGCTGCGCCTGCTGGCCGTGCGCCAGTTGCATTTGCTTGATGCCCTCAGCCAGCGTGGCCATGCAGCCCAGGACAAGCTGCAACTCGCCACGCCGCAAGACCCAGCCTGGCGCCGCGGCAAACTGCCCGCCGCCCTGCTCAAGGCCCGCGCCCATCCCGAGTGGTCGGCGCTGAATCCCGGCGCGCGCCTGGAGCAAGCCGAACGCCAGACGCAGGTAGGACAACTGGCGGCCAGCCTGGCCGAGCCGGAAAAATCGTAGGCTGGGTTACGTCCAACCTACGCCCCCGTGCGGGGCTAAATCAGACTGCGACCGGCGCCGAGATATGCGGGTGGGCCTGGTAGCCGACCAGCTCGAAGTCCTCAAATTTGAAGGCAAACAGGTCCTTCACCTCGGGGTTGAGCTTCATCGTCGGCAACGGCAGCGGCTCGCGACTCAGTTGCAAGTCGGTCTGTTCCAGGTGGTTGGCGTACAGATGGCAGTCGCCGCCGGTCCAGATGAAGTCGCCCGGTTGCAGGCCGCAAACCTGGGCGACCATCAAGGTCAGCAAGGCATAGCTGGCGATGTTGAAGGGCACGCCGAGGAAAATGTCGGCCGAGCGCTGATACAGCTGGCAGCTGAGTTTGCCGTCAGCCACATAGAACTGAAACAACGCGTGACACGGCGGCAGGGCCATTTGCTCGACCAGTGCCGGATTCCAGGCCGAAACGATCAGGCGGCGCGAATCCGGGTTGCTCTTGATCATCGCGATCAGGTTGCTGATCTGATCGATTGAGCCGCCATTGGGGGTCGGCCAGCTGCGCCACTGGTAACCGTACACTGGACCGAGGTCGCCGTTTTCATCGGCCCACTCGTCCCAGATACGCACGCCGTTGTCCTTCAGGTATTT
Organism: Pseudomonas sp. PGPPP3; assembly: GCA_002256055.1. Classification (GTDB taxonomy): domain Bacteria; phylum Pseudomonadota; class Gammaproteobacteria; order Pseudomonadales; family Pseudomonadaceae; genus Aquipseudomonas. The sequence goes on from NKIE01000064.1 coordinate 8,482, forward strand.
GATGTTGGTGTCGCCCTGGAGGAACCACAGCAGCTCGTGAATGATCGACTTCAGGTGGCACTTCTTGGTGGTCACCAGCGGAAAGCCGTCAGCCAGATTGAAGCGCATCTGATGGGCGAAAATACTGTAAGTGCCGGTGCCAGTGCGGTCAGCCTTGAAGGTGCCGGTGTCACGCACCAGGCGCATCATGTCGAGGTATTGCTTCATTACACGGCTCCTTGGGCGGCCGGGGCACGGCGGTAGGCGAGAACGATCAGAGCGATACCGCCAAGGATCATCGGCAGGCACAGCACCTGGCCCATGGTCAGCCAATTGAAGGCCAGATAACCGAGCTGAGCGTCCGGCACGCGGACAAATTCAACAGCGAAACGGAAGATCCCGTACCACAGGGCAAACATCCCCGACACCGCCATGGTAGGCCGCGGCTTGCGGGTGTAGAGCCAGAGGATGGCGAACAAGGCCACGCCTTCCAGAGCGAATTGATACAGCTGCGAGGGATGGCGAGCCAATTGCGCGGCGTCGGTAGGAAACACCATCGCCCACGGCAAGTCAGTCGCTTTGCCCCACAACTCGGCATTGATGAAGTTACCGATACGACCGGCGCCCAAGCCCAGCGGCACTACGGGGGCGATAAAGTCCATCAGCTGAAAGAAGCTCTTGCCGTTGCGGTGACCGAACCACAGGTTGGCCAGCATCACGCCGATAAAGCCGCCATGGAAGGACATACCGCCCTTCCAAACCTGCAGGATCAGCAGCGGGTCCTGCACATAGGCCGCCAGGTCGTAGAACAGCACATAGCCCAGGCGCCCGCCGAGCACCACGCCCATGGACGACCAGAACACCAGGTCGGAGAGCTTGTCCTTGTTCCAGCTCGGGTCGAAGGCAAACAGACGCCGCGACAGCAGCAGCCAGGCGCTACCGATGCCAATCAGGTACATCAGGCCGTACCAGTGGATCTTCAGCGGACCGAGGGCCAGGGCCACCGGATCGATTTGCGGATAAGCCAGCATTGCGACTCCTTAAAAACAGTTAAAGCAAAAAGCTCAGGCCCACGCTGAATAGCAGCAAGGCGAACAATCGTTTGAGCAGGCGCGGCGACAACTTGTGCGCCAGGCGCGCGCCAAAGCGGGCGAAAAACATGCTGGTGATGGCGATGCCGGCCATGGCGGGCAGGTAGACAAAGCCCAGGCTCCACTCTGGCACCTGCGGGTTATCCCAGCCCACCAGGATAAAACTCAGGGCGCTGGCGGCGGCGATGGGCAGGCCACAAGCCGACGACGTGGCCACCGCATGCTGCATGGGCACGCTGCGCCAGGTTAAAAACGGCACGCTCAGGGATCCACCACCGATACCGAAAATCGCCGAAGCCCAGCCAATCACCGCACCCGCGACGCTCAGGCCGAGCGGCCCCGGCACGGCGGCGCCAGCTTTGGGTTTCAGCTCCAGGGCCATCTGAATAGCGGCGGCGGTTAGCGCGCCGATCCCGGCACCGAGCAAAATGCCAACGGTCATCCAGCGCACCAGTTCCCAGCGCACCGCGCCCTTGCGCTGGTGTTCGAGCACGGCATTGATCGAGGTGAAGATGATGGTGGCCAGCGAGGTACCGACTGCCAGATGGGTCAGTACTTCCGGGGCAAAGCCCTGGGCGGCAAAGCTGAACACCAGCACTGGCACGATAATCAGCCCGCCACCGACGCCAAACAGCCCGGCCAGCACCCCGGCGCAGGCGCCAAGCACAAGATACAGCAGCAGATATTGCACAACGTCCATCGGTGCCTCC
>NKIE01000065.1 GCA_002256055.1 Pseudomonas sp. PGPPP3
AACCCAGGCACTTGACCTGATCAATCCATGTATAGGATGAGCACTTGCGCTTGCCGCAAAGCACTACAAATGCTCACTGCTGAAAGCAATGAGCGGTATCGCTTTTCACCCGGAGCCATCCTCAGCCCGTCGAGTGCCATACGCATCACGCTGCTCGAAAAACAGCCTTAAACAGCAAATATGAGCGCGAGTATACATAAAAAACGCGTGATATCGATACGACACTACGAGTATTGATCAACAACCTGTTACCAATCAACCCGACCGTAGCACACCGACCTCATTAAGCCGCCCCCTAGAGCCTGCCGCGTGTCAGTCTGTAGCACGAATCTTCTCGACAATCGCCGTGGTCGAGCTGTTTTCCACCAGCCCCAGCACGCGCACTTCACCGCCGTAGCTGCGCACGATATCGCCGCCCACCACACCGTCGATGCCGTAATCGCCGCCCTTGACCAGCACGTCGGGTTTGACCGCGCGCAGCAGGTTTTCCGGGGTGTCTTCGCTGAAGCTCACCACCCAGTCCACCGCGCCAAGGCCGGCCAGTACCGCCATGCGTCGGTCGACCGAGTTGATCGGCCGGCCGGGGCCTTTCAGACGGCTGACCGAGGCGTCGTCGTTGACTGCCAACACTAGGCGATCACCTTGGGCGCGGGCCTGCTCCAGATAAGTCACATGGCCGGCATGCAGGATGTCGAAGCAGCCATTGGTGAAGACGATTTTCTCGCCGTGGGCGCGAGCATCCTCAATGCTGCACAGCAGCTGATCGAGGCTCAGCACGCCACGCTCGGAGCCGGTATCACGCTGAATCGCGCGGCGCAGTTCCGGCGCACTGATGGCTGCGGTGCCGAGTTTGCCAACCACGATACCAGCGGCCAGGTTGGCCAGGGCCACGGCGTGGGGCAGCTCTTCACCGGCCGCCAGGCTGGCAGCCAGGGTGGAAATAACCGTATCGCCGGCACCGGTGACATCGAACACTTCACGGGCGCGGGCTGGTAGATGCAGGGCCGGATGTTCGGGACGCAGCAGGGTCATGCCGTGCTCGCCGCGAGTCACCAGCAAGGCGCCCAGCTCGAGCTCGCGCATCAGCTTGGCGCCCTTGGCCACCAACTCGGCCTCATCGGCGCAGGCACCGACAACCACTTCAAACTCATGCAGGTTCGGGGTGATCAGGCTGGCACCACGGTAGATGGAAAAGTCCTTGCCCTTGGGATCGGCCAGCACCGGAATGCCGCGCGAACGCGCCGCCTGCAGCAGCACCTGATGGTTCTGCAACGCGCCCTTACCGTAGTCCGACAGCACCAGCACCTTGACGCCATCGAGCAGCGCTTCGACTTCGACCGCTAGCGCAGCGGCATCGGTGTTGAAGGGCTCTTCGAAGTCCATGCGCAGCAATTGCTGGTGACGGCTCATAACCCGCAACTTGACGATGGTTGGCTGGTTGGCGATGCGCTGAAAAGAGGTTTTCACCCCCACAGCGGCCAAGCTGTTGCTCAGACTATCCGCCGCCTCATCGGCGCCAGTCACGCCCACCAACAGCGCGGGCGCACCGAGGGCGGCGATGTTCAGCGCGACGTTGGCCGCGCCGCCCGGACGGTCTTCGATCTGCTCGACCTTGACCACCGGCACTGGCGCCTCCGGAGAAATCCGCGAAGTGCCGCCATGCCAGTAGCGGTCGAGCATGACATCACCGACCACCAATACGGCGGCCTGGTCGAAACGGGGCATGGACAACTTCATGGAGACTCCGGCGTGGGGGCGTGTGTGCGGCGGTAAAAATGCGGCGAATCATAACATGGCCGCCCGTTCGGGTATTTCCAGCCAGGCCGAGACCTACAAGTGGCGCACCCAGAACAGCTCATGACGACGCACGGCTTTGCGGAAGAACTCGTCTTCACCGGTGGCAGGCCAGCGGCGCCCGGCCAGGACGAACTGGATCAGCCGGCGCAAACGCTTTTTCAGCGGCAGACGGCCCTGTAAATCATGCTGCATGGCCAGCGCCATGGCTTTGTCCAGTTGCAGTGCCGGGCTCAGCGGCAAACTCCACACGCCATCGGCAGGCAAGGCTGTGAGCGCCGGCGGCAGGGCGATGCCATTGCCAGCAGGCCCCATGGGCCAGCGGTCGTTGTCGTGCAGGTGGTTGGCATAGAGAAGCAGGGTCTTCGGTTGCCAACTGCTGGCCTGGATCGCCGCCAGCAGGGCCTGGGTGGCGGCGACGTGATCACTGTGCGGGTCGAGCTCGGGGTGCGGGGTAACCACCACGTCGGGGCGAAAATGCTCCAGCAGGGAGACCAAATCAGCCTGCAGATTATGCCCCGTCGGCTGGCCATCGGCGTCCGCCGGCAGGCGCAGCGGATTGTGCTGGCGCACGCTGCGTATATCGCTCGCACCCGACTCGCGGGATGCCAACACCTCTGCCGGCGCAGCGAGCATAGCCGGCAGCTGTAGGCAGTAATAGCCCAGTTGCACACAGCGCTGCTGGGCCACACCACCCCAGAGCGGAACGGCCAAGCTGTCCCAGGCGCGCAAGCGGCCTTTCAGTTGCGCCGCAGCGGCCTTGTCCAACCCCAACTGCTGATAAGCCTCGGCCTCGATCTCGCCCTGGGTCAGGGTGACGATGCTGACTTGCGCGGCTTGGCTGTACAGGCCAAAGGCCGCCAACTCGGCATCATCGGCATGGGGCGCGATGATCATCAGCGATTGCTGGCGATAGTCGGGAGAACTGCAGACATGCAGAGTGGCGCTAGCGGCCAAGCGACACAAGCGCCCGCGCAACGGCAATTGACCGGCCTGCACAGCCGCCAGTTGGCCGGACAGATTGAGGTAGCGCTCGCCCCGCACGCCGCGTTCAAAGTCCTGGCGGTCATCGCCCAGCAACACATAAGGGTCGAGCCAGCGGCCCAGCCAGGTACTGCGCACCTGCAATTGCAGGATCAGGGTGTCACCGACCGGCAACTCATCGGCCAACTGCAGACGGCCCGCGCTCAGCGTCGCTGCCACGCTCGGTGTGCCAGTGGGGAAGGCGTACTGGTAATCCTCGTCCGGTGCATAGAACAAATGATCGGCAAACCAGGCCTCATGGCCGATCCAGCCCAGCAACATGGCCAACGGCAGCAGCCACCAAGCCACGGTAAAGGCCAAGAGGAGCAGGGCAATCAGCGCCAGCAGCAAAGCTATGCGCTTGTTGCGCCGATGGTGTTTCAGCAACTGCTGCTTGCGCGCGCTCATCGCATCACACCTGATAGACCGGCTGGCGATTGCACCAGCGGTCTTTGTATTGACGGTCGGCGCGACCGAAGGAGTAGCGCAGCGGCTTGCCCAGCGCTCGCGCCTCGCTCCAGGCATTTTGCGTGTTGACGAAACTGAGCACGCTACCAGGGCTGAATTCGCGGTTCTGCGGGTCGACGCCGCCGTTGATGTATTCAAGGCTGACCCACTGCGGGGCCTCGACGCGATAGAGAATCTGGATCGCTACCGGCTGGTCCTGCAGGTAGATCAACGAGCCGGCCATAAACTCGCGCAGCAGCGCGAATACCTCGGCCAGATGATCCTTGCCGGTGGCCTCGAAACCCCAACGGCGCTGGAATAGCTCGGCATATATGGTCGCCTGTTCGACAGCACTCAGCTCCAACATCGGCCGGATCACGCCGCCCGCCTCTTCCAGCAGGCGCTGTTCGCGGCGCTGGTTGTAGCGGAATTTCTTGCTGTATTCCTCAGGCTCACGGGCCAGCGCCAGACCTTCCGGCTGTTCGCGCAGGGTGCTGAATTGCTCCGCATTCAGTACCGATACATAGCGTGCCTGATGGCGTAACGGCACCTGTGCAGAGGGTGCTGCCGGCAAGATGATTTCTGCATTGCCCAGATCAAACAAGCCACGCTGACCGTGACGTTTGAGCACATCCTTGGACAGCGCCAGATAGCGCCCCCATGCCGGTAACGCCGCCTGTAACTCGCCATGTTCCAGCCAGCCGAGGTAGCGCACCGGGATGCCGGCCAAGCCAGCCAGACGCTCGACCACCTGGGGATGGGTCGCCACGCTGCCACCAAAGCGCTGCCAAGCGTCGGCATAGGCCGCTGCATCAATCGGCGTCCAGCCGCGCTCACGCCAAGCACGCAGACGGTTGAGGATCAAGCCGGCAACTCGACAGCCAACTCCTCACCACCCTCTTCAAACTGACGGGCGTGCAAGCGGGTGTAATAGCCATTCTGCGCCAGCAGCTCAGCGTGGCTGCCGCGCTCGACGATGCGGCCCTGATCCATCACCAGAATCAGGTCAGCCTTCTCGATGGTGCTTAGACGGTGAGCGATCACCAGCGTGGTGCGGCCCTGCATAACCTTGTCTAGCGCGCCCTGGATATGCCGCTCAGACTCGGTATCGAGTGCCGAAGTGGCCTCGTCGAGAATCAACACCGGAGCATTCTTCAACAGCGCCCGAGCAATCGCCAGACGCTGGCGCTGGCCGCCGGACAACAGCACGCCGTTCTCGCCCACCAGCGTCTGGTAGGACTGCGGCATCTTCTCGATAAATTCATCGGCATAGGCGGCGGCGGCTGCCTGCTGGATATCCACCAGCGGCGCGCCGGCCAGGTCGCCATAGGCAATATTGTTGGCCACGGTGTCGTTGAACAAGGTGACCTGCTGGGTGACCAAGGCAATGTGCCGGCGCAAATTGCGCAGGGTGTAGTCCTCAACGTCCACACCATCCAGCAGGATCTGCCCTTGCTCATGGTGATAGAAGCGCGGCACCAGACTGGCCAAGGTCGACTTGCCACTGCCGGAACGGCCGACCAAAGCCACCATCTGCCCCGGCTCGGCGACAAAGCTGATGTCGTGCAGCACAGCCTTGTCAGTATCCGGATACTGGAAGGTCAGGTTGCGCACTTCCAGGCGACCACTGCCACGCTCGCGCTCGACCGTGCCGTTATCCACTTCACTGGGCTCATCGAGCTGCTCGAAAATGCTCTCAGCACCGGCCAAGCCCTTCTGCACCGTCGAGCTGACTTCCGAAAGCTGACGGATCGGCTTGGGCAGCAAGCCAGCCATGGTGATATAGGCCACCAGATCGCCGGCCGACGAATCGCCACGCAGATACAGCACCAGGAACATCACCATGGCCATGGCGCTGTAGGTCACCAACTGCAACAACGGGGTATACACCGCACCGGTCTTGACCATACGCAACTGTTTGTCGGTATTGCTCTGGCTGGCACTGTGAAAGCGCTCCTGCTCATAGCCTTCACCGCCAAAACTGCGCACCACCCGGTAACCCTGAATGGTCTCGGAAGCCACATGGGTCACATCCCCCATAGCCACCTGGATCTTCTTGCTCTGCTTGCGAAATTTCTTGCTAGTACTGCTGACCATCAAACCGATCAGCGGCAGGATCGCCAGCATCACCAGAGTCAGCTTCCAGTTCATCCACAGTAGTGAGGCAAACAGGAACACCACGGTCATGCCCTCGCGAATCACCACCTTGATTGCATCGGTGGCGGCGCCTGTGACCATGGTGACGTTAAAGGTGATGCGTGAAATCAGGTGGCCGGAGTTGTGGCTGTCGAAGTAACGATTGGGCAGCACCAGCAGCTTGTTGAACAGAGCGACACGCAGGTCATGCACCAAGCCCAACGACACCCGTGCCAAAAAGAAGTTACCCAGAAAGGAGCCAAGCCCTTGCCAGGCTGCGATCAGCACGATCAGCAGCGGCACAGCCTGCAGCAGCGGCAAGTTGGGTAAATAGTCATTGGGCGGAAACAGGCTGGCCTCGGGATTAGACAGGCCATCGACAAAATACTTGAGAATGTAAGCCAGCATCGGCTGGGTCGAGGCGAAGATCAGAAAGCCGAGAATACTCAGCAAAAACATGCCGGTGTAGGGGCGGACGTAGCCCAGCAAACGCAAATAAATACGCAGGCTTGCAGAGGCCTCAGCCGCCTCGATTTTCTTGCCCATGAATCAAAATCCACATGCCATTAAGGGCGCAGATGCTACCACAATGCCCATATCCTGACGCATGACTTGGGCGACCTGTGAGCCTACATAAAAGCTCACCCGCAACGGCATTCAAGTAGAATGCTCACACCTACAACAGCTCTGAGTCAGGGATCGATGCACACCTCAAATCGAACACGTCGAGAAGCCGCATTAACCTTTATTTCGTCTCGATTGCTGCCGCTCGGCTACTTTGTTCTGCTGATTGGGCTAAGCCTACTCCCCGACCGCAACAGCTATCACAAATTCTTCTACCTGCTGATTGCTATACCAACGCTCACCGCCCTCGCCCTTTCGCCTGCCACACTGACCAAACTGAGCAAAGAGCCGGTAATAATCGCCTTCATGGCATTTTCGGCGTGGGCGCTAGTGAGCCTAAGCTGGTCTGACACCGACTCATCAACGGCCAGCCTGCTAAAACGCCCCATCTATATATTTATGCTTTTTGCATGCTGTACATTAATCGCCCAGCAATCACTTAAAAGACTCGAATTAACATCTTTACTCGCTGCCATAAGCATGCTGGCAGTATCAGTATACTCACTCATTGTGTTTGCTAATTCCTGGACCCCAGAAAGTCGCCTCATCGGCCCCGGCGCACTGGACAATCCACTTTTAAGTTCCCATTTATTTGGATTCTTTCTGACTATATGGCTCGGCCTTGCCATAACCCTTCCCAATCAAAAACTTTGGTTAATAGCAGCACCAATAGTCATTGCCACCGCCACTCTTCTCGCCACAGGATCGCGAACACCAATCGTTGCAATTTTTTTAGCTTCTAGCTGGCTCGCTCTCTGCGCCTGGAACAAGCGCTCAGCCCTGCTTATTTCAGGAGGGATCTTAGGACTACTTTCATTACTAATCATTTATCCTGAATCACTTTTAAACAGAGGATCGTCATACCGACTGGAACTTTGGCAGGCCGCACTAGAAAAGGTTAGCCATACTCCTTGGCTTGGACTTGGCTTTGATGCGCACCTAGCAATAAAACTCGACGACATCCCATATTCTTTTAGCGAGCCTCACAGCTTTGCCATTGGCGTACTCTATTACACTGGAATCATCGGCCTAAGCATCTGGTTAGCGATGCATGTAGCCGCGCTATTCCACTGCTGGAAACAGCGTGACAATGCTCTATTTATGATAGCTGGCGGGCTGCTAATTTACGGCATGGGGGCAGGACTAACGGAGGGCGGCGGCATTCTCATGCGCCCAAAAGAACACTGGTTTTTAACTTGGATTCCACTTGCACTCATAGCAGCACTTAACATCAGCAATCGCTGCGCAACAGAGACAAAAACACAATGATCAACTTATCTGACAATCAACTTCAAGCACTATCAGAAAACGCCATCGTACTGGAAAGCGACGGCCTAGGCGCAAAAGTATTAAAACTAAAAGACGATAGTTTTCTTAAGCTTTTTCGCAAGCGCAGTCTTTTTTCCAGCGAAACACTTAAGCCCTACGCAATCCGCTTTGCCGAAAATGCTGAAAAACTACGCGCACGCGCCTTTATAAGCCCCAAAATAATTCAGGTTTACTCACTCACCGGACCAGTTAATGCAACAGCCGTACATTATCAACCGCTACCAGGAAACACTCTACGCAGCGAGCTATCTAACAGCAGTACAGAACGCAGCAAGCTGTTGATTAAACAATTTGGTGCGCTACTAGCAAAAATGCATGAAAGTGGCGTTTACTTCCGCTCCGCACACCTAGGAAACATTTTGGTCCAGCCGGACGGAAATTTTGGCCTAATCGACCTTGCAGACATGAAAATCAGCAACTCCAAGCTCACCCTAAACAAAAGGCTACGCAATCTTAAACATATAAGCCGCTATAAAGAAGACAAACACTGGCTATTTGAACTATTCCGACAGGAGCTTAAAGCCGGCTACAGCCAATATGCAAAAGAGCCAGCAGAAAAACTCTTCCCAAATAAAGATTAAAAATCAAAAATCCACATCTTCTCGCTGCCGAGCATAACTTATAAACTCACCTAACTTATCACTGCACAACAAATGACTGACAAGTCTTATTTCTTGCTCAGGCCATTCCCACCAGGCAATATCAAGCAGAGCGGCGCAAATCTCCTCTGAAAAACGCCAACGAACATGCCTAGCTGGATTACCTGCAACAATAGAGTAAGGTGCAACATCTCGACTCACCACCGCACCTGCCGCGACCACTGCACCATGACCAACAGTAACGCCTGATAAAATAACACTATTAGTACAAAGCCAAACATCACTGCCAATTACCACATCACCACGACTCACCGCATAGTTTTGAATATGCTGCGCCTCGCTAATCATTGCGGGAAATGGGTAGGTGGTGACCCAATCAGTGCGATGATGCCCCCCCAAAAAGATCTCCACCTGCTCCGCAATTGATGTGTAGTTACCAATCTTCAGCGTGGAGCCCTCGTGCCAATCATGCACAACCGGAAGTCCATAACTCCCCACACCCATCTGATAATCTGGATAGCGCCGTATAAATTTCGCGGGGCCACGATACAACTTAGATAGCGCGCGAATTTTCTTTTTTGCGCGCTTATCCAAAAACCTTGCCCAGAGTCCCACGATCGACTAACCCTTTTCCAGCGGCGAAAAATAAAGTCGCGCTATGCCACGCCAAGTCTTCTTCGACCAATGTTTAAACGGAATTTGCGCCAAAAGTTCCCGTGCCAGCTTGCGATCACGGTTGGAGCACTTAAGAAACATGGAGCTGAGAAAGCGCGTGCGCACAAACTCGTACTGCGGATGATCGCTGAACAACGCATAAATACGCAGAATGCTATCGATCATAAAACGGTGGTTTTTGTAGGAGTTGGTGGCGTGCTTGCGATAGCGTGCCAACACCTCACCGAGGCAATCGATGTAATACCCCGCATGGGTAATCTTCAATTCGATCGACAGATCCTCGAGGCGAATCTCGGGATCAAACCCCCCTACTTTGTCCAAGGCGTCCTTACGGATCATCAACGTGGTGGCCGGCGCGTAAGGCTTGAGCTCCATAAAAACATCGTCGAAATCCAAGCGCCGAAAAGGCACATCCCGGCGCTGACGTTTCTCTGGAAACAACTGACCAGCGGAGTCGATCAACTCAATATTACCGGCGCAAATACCGACTTCAGGCTTGCCCTGCAGATACGCGACCTGCTTGGCCAGACGCTCCGGCAACATGATGTCATCAGAGCCGAAAGGCACGATCAGACTGCCCTTTGCTCGGGCGATGGCGGCATTCAGCGTCCGCGTCAGCCCTTGGTTCTGCTGAGTCTGAAAATCGAAACCGTACAGGCCCTGCAGACGCTGGATGCGCTCGACACTGTCATCCGTGGAGCCGTCGTCGATCACCAGCAACTCGACATACGGATAGGTCTGATCCAGAACGCTCTGAATACATTCCTCTATGTAAGGCGCATGGTTATAGGACGCGATAACGACCGTTACCAACAGTTGATTTTCACTCATGATGCTTGGTTTGCCTTATGTAGCGAATCTTCGATGAGACGCAAATAGAGCTGACGGAATGTTTCGATGTCGTGATTGGCCTGCAGATAACGATAGGCCTGCTCACCTTTTTCTTTGAGTTGCCGCTCGTCCAGTTGCAGGTAGCTGTCCAGCGCCTCGACCAGCGCATCAACATTGGCCGGGGGAACCGCCAAGCCACCAGCCCCCTCGATTAGCGGCAACATGGCCGGCACGTTTGAGGCGATTATCGGGAGATGGCCACTCATGCCTTCCAGCAAAGCGAGGCCCAGCCCCTCTGCCAATGAGGGCATGGTCCACAGATCGAAAGCCCGCACATACTGCAAGGCGTTTTCGCGAAAGCCCAGCAGATGGACGCGCCCCTCAAGCCCGACCTTGGCCACCTCTTCGCGCAAGCGCGACTCCTCACGGCCCTTGCCGATGATGGCCAACTGGGTGTCAGGGTACTTATCCTTCAGACGCGCAAAAGCTTGAACCAAATAGACATGCCCCTTCACAGGCACGAGGCGCCCAAGCGCACCGATCAGCCGCACGCGAGACTCTAGCCCCAACTGCTGACGTGCATCTTCACGCGAGAGCTGCAAGGCCGCCGCCTGCTCTATATCGATGGCATTGGTAATCGCCACCGTGTTGTCCTCAGTGAAACCGCACTTACGCTCAATCAGGTACTGTTTAACCGCAGGTGAAACCCCGACAAAACGCCAGGCTGAGTCAATCAGGCGCTTGGCTTGGCGGCGGCGGTAATAGCGATCATATTCACCAAAACCGTGGGAAATGCCG
>NKIE01000864.1 GCA_002256055.1 Pseudomonas sp. PGPPP3
CCGCCGACTCTCGGATCTGCCCGAGCATGTTCGACAGGCTCTGCGCAGTTTCGTTGGAGTAGTCCTTGAGCTGGCCGAAAGTACCCTGATAATCGGCCTCGATACGCTGGGTCAGATTACCCTCGGCCAAGGCACCCAGCACCCGTACAACGTCCTTCAAGCCCTTGTCGGAGGTGGCCATCAATTCATTAAGGCCACTGGCCAGATTGAGGAAGAAACCCTGTTTATCAGTGGTGTTGATCCGCTGACTAAAGTCACCGGCACCGGCCGCATTGACCAGGTCTGCCACTTCGCGCTCAACCGACACTTCAATGGTTCGGTCAGCCCACTCGACGACCGAGCCCAGGCGTTCGCCGCTGTCGCTCATGACCGGGTTGGCCACCAAGGCGAAGGTGCGTCCACCCACCTCGATCTGCGCACGGTAGGTGCTGGTAAAGGTGGCCAGCAGACGCTTCTGGTGTTCCGGGTTCTTGTGGAATTGGGCGATCGAGCCACCCGCCAGCTTGCTGACATCGAAGTTCGGTAGAACTTTGCGCAAGTCACTTTCGGCATTCTGCAGCATCGCGCCCACGGTCTTGTTCATGTAGATGATGTTGCGGTCATTGTCGGCAATCATC
>NKIE01000865.1 GCA_002256055.1 Pseudomonas sp. PGPPP3
ACGTCACCGGCTCCTACTCGCGGGTGTTCGCCCTCGACGCCAAAACCGGCAAACGCCTGTGGACCTACAACCACCGCCTGCCGGACAACATCCGCCCGTGCTGCGATGTGGTGAACCGTGGCGCGGCCATCTATGGCGACAAAATCTACTTCGGCACCCTCGACGCCCGCGTCGTGGCTCTCAACAAAGACACCGGCAAGGTACTGTGGAACAAGAAGTTCGGCGATCACGCCAGCGGCTACACCATGACCGGCGCACCGACGTTGGTAAAAGACAAGGTCAGCGGCAAAACCCTGCTGGTGCACGGCAGCTCCGGGGATGAGTTCGGCGTGGTCGGCAAGCTGTTCGCCCGCGACCCCGACACCGGCGAAGAAGTCTGGATGCGCCCCTTCGTGGAGGGCCACATGGGCCGCTTGAACGGCAAAGACAGCAGCCCGACGGGCGATGTCAAAGCACCGTCCTGGCCCAACGATCCGAACTCGCCGACCGGCAAGGTCGCGGCCTGGAGCCAGGGCGGCGGCGCGCCGTGGCAGAGCGCCAGCTTCGATGCCGAGACCAACACCATCATCGTCGGCGCCGGCAACCCGGCGCCCAGGCACGGCAGGGCGCACAC
>NKIE01000866.1 GCA_002256055.1 Pseudomonas sp. PGPPP3
GGAGCGGTAGCAGATGCCTGTGGTGCCCCAGGTGTAGGGCACCGAGTAATGGTTGCCCTTGTCGTAGGCCAGTTGCTGAGCCTCGGGGTAGAGATTCTTCAGATTGGGGACCTTGACGGGATCGATCTCGGCCAGCAGCCCCTGCTTCTGCAGAATCTCGGCGAAGGGCGAGGAAACGAAAACCACGTCATAGCCCTCGCCACCGGAAGCCATGAGCTTTCCCATGATTTCTTCGTTGGTGGCATGCAGAGACTTGTCGGCCTCGACGCCAGTAGCCTTGTGGAATTTCTCTAGGGCATCAGGGGCCATGTAACCGTCCCAGATGGAAATCACCATGTCCATGGCCTGGGCCAACGGAGCGACCAGAGTGGCTGACAGGGTGAGACTTGCGCACAGCAGGGTTCTGCTTCTTTTCATGTGGCACACCTAACGATTGTTTATTGTTGTTTCGAAGGCAGCTAAAGCAAGAGTGGTATTGCATGTCTTTTTTTCTAAATAAAGACCAGCACGACTAGCAAGTCAACACTTTTCTGCTTTCTTGTTGAGGATGCAGGGCTGTGGCATAAGGAGAGGCGCGCACAACTCCACCGAATGAGACCAGCCGAATTGAGC
>NKIE01000867.1 GCA_002256055.1 Pseudomonas sp. PGPPP3
TAGTGGCGCGGGGTCAGCTTGATCCCTTGCGGCGGCACCAGGTCGATCAGCGGGTTGTGCTCTTTATTGGGGGCGACCACGTCGTGCACGGCGTTGAGGACTTGCTCGTACTGCTGCGGGCCGGTAACGGCCAGCACGCTGGGGTGCACGTTGCGAATGGCCGACTCTTCCACGCCCATGCAACCGGTGACGATAACTTTGCCGTTCTCGGCCAGGGCTTCGCCAATCACTTCCAGGGACTCAGCTTTGGCGCTGTCGATAAAACCGCAGGTGTTAACCACCACCACGTCGGCATCTTCGTAGGTCGATACCACCTCGTAACCTTCCATGCGCAACTGGGTGAGGATGCGTTCGGAGTCGACCAAGGCTTTCGGGCAGCCAAGGCTGACAAAGCCGACTTTCGGGGTGGCGGGGGTGGACATGGCTAACCTCAGGCTGGGTACGGGTGCGCGGTGTGGCTGCGCTGATCAAAAAGTGCGCAATTCTAGCGGCAGAGCTGCAGCTTGGCCAGTGTTGTGCGCTGGATGCGTGCGGATTGATAGTGCGTGGCAAATGGTCGCAGCAGTTGTTTTGCGGGTGTAGCAGGCGCAGCATTCACACACATTTTG
>NKIE01000868.1 GCA_002256055.1 Pseudomonas sp. PGPPP3
TGTCGGCCCATGCGCTGAGCGAAGGCTAGCGCCGTGGCGCGCGCGACGGCGTGGTCACGATGTGCATTGGCGGCGGCATGGGCGGTGCAGGCCTGTTCGAGGTCTTCTAGCCACATCTAGACAGCCACTTCTCTGCACAACCCATGACGCGGCCCGGGCGTCATGCACTGTGATGCCTGAGACCCCCAAAAAAGCGCCGGCAATGACTGGCGCAAGGAGACAACATGAACGGCGCACGCGCAACGCAGGTCACCCTGCTGACCCTGTTCCTGGTCAACTTCCTGAACTTCTTCGACCGGGTCTTGCCGGCGGTCGTGCTGGAGCCCCTGCGCAAGGAGTTCATGCTCAGCGACACGATGCTGGGCCTGCTGGGCACGGCGTTCGTGCTGGTGTATGCCGTAGCCGGCATCCCGCTGGGTCGGCTGGCTGACAAGACCAAACGCACGCGCCTGCTATCTGTCGGCGTGTTCGTCTGGAGCCTGTTCACCGCGGCCGGTGGCGCGGTGTCCAACTTCACGACGATGTTCTTGCTGCGGCTGGGCGTCGGTATCGGGGAAGCAGCCTGTGCGCCGGCGGCCAACTCGATGATCGGCGACCTTTACCC
>NKIE01000869.1 GCA_002256055.1 Pseudomonas sp. PGPPP3
CTGACCCAGTTCCAGTTCCCGTTGATGACGGTAATGTTCGATCTGACAGACTTGCTCAACCATGCGCGCGCGAAACAAGGTGTCTTCATCCATAAAGGCAATACCGACCAAAAAGTCGTCGGCCTGTTTGCGGCACCACGCGACGATACCTGGGCAGCACGCGGCCTCACCAAGTAGGGGGATGCGCATTTCTATGGCGCTGCCACAGCGGAAGCGACGTGGTGAATTGCACGCCACGCCGCCGAGGCTGATATTGTGCAGGCGCTGGCGCGGTACGAATGCTTGTCGGCGCAGAACCAACTCAACCGCCATATCGCTGGGATGACGCAAGAATCGACGCATGACCAACCACTCCCAATGCCATCATTTTGACATCGATCCAGGCAGTATAGTGACCGAACTTGAATTGACAGATTTTGATGCGGATCGTCAATTGTTGGCCGTGCCTGGCGTATCACTGGTGATCTTTACCAGCACAGGTTGTGCCAGATGCCGCTGGCTGCGTCAGCAGTTGCCCACTTGGCGACTGCCGGTCACGCGGCTGTGCTGGATTGACGCCGGCAATAACGGTGGCCTGGTTGAGCGCTATGAAGTGCGGCACCT
>NKIE01000066.1 GCA_002256055.1 Pseudomonas sp. PGPPP3
GATGCTCACCGTGGACAGCCGCGTGCGCCGTGATGGCGAGGTACTTAGTCTGGCGGCCGAGCAGTTGGTGCCGGGTGATGTGGTGCTGCTGGATGCCGGTGACCGAGTGCCTGCTGACCTGCGCCTGCTGGAAGTGCGCGATCTGCGCATCGGAGAGGCTGCGTTGACGGGTGAATCGCTGCCGGTGGACAAACTGATCGCGCCGGTGGCGGCCCTCGCCAGCCTGGGTGATCGGCGTTGCATGGCTTACTCCGGCACCCTGGTCAGCGCCGGCAGCGGCTGTGGTGTGGTGGTGGCCACGGGTGAGGACACCGAGCTGGGGCGCATCAGCCATATGCTCGGTGCCGTCACTGCCTTGCAAACCCCGTTGCTGGCCGATATGAGTCGCTTTGCCCGTTATCTAACTCTAATTATTGTGGCGTTGGCCGGCCTGACCTTCGTCTTTGGCGTGTGGCTGCGCGGCTACAGTGCCAGCGAAATGCTGATGGCCTCTGTGGGCCTGGCCGTAGCGGCGATCCCCGAGGGGTTGCCGGCCGTGCTAACGATTATTCTGGCCTTGGGCGTACAGCGCATGGCGCGACGGCGGGCGATCATCCGCCGCTTGCCGGCAGTGGAGAGTCTGGGCGCGGTGACGGTGATCTGCACGGACAAGACCGGCACCCTGACCCGTAACGAAATGACTGTGCAGCAGGTGTTTACTGCTGGCCATCATTATCAGGTCGATGGCGTGGGTTATGCGCCCCACGGCAACATTCATTGCGATGATGGCCAGCTGTGCAGCCTGGACAGTGCCCATGATTTGCGTGAGTTGGCCCGTGCCGGTCTGCTGGCCAACAACGCCAGTCTGGCCCTGAGTGATAAGCAGTGGCAGATCAGCGGTGACCCGACAGAGGCGGCATTGCTGACCCTGGCGGGCAAGCTGGGTTTGCAGCTTGCTCAGGAGCACCAGCGGTTGCCGCAGGCCGATAGCATTCCATTCAGCTCCGAGCGCCGTTACTCGGCGAGTCTGCACCATGATCACAACGGTCATGGCCTGATCTATGTCGTCGGGGCGCCGGAGCGTCTGCTGGCGCTGTGCAATCGGCAGTGGCGCGATGGGCACGACGAACCCCTCAACCTCAAACATTGGCGTGCCCGCCTGGAGCAGGGCGCCAGCCAGGGCCTGCGCATGATCGGCCTGGCCTTGCGCACACTGCCGCAGGTGCAGCACGAACTGAACTATGCCGATATCGACGGCGATTTTGTCCTGCTCGGCTTGGTCGGCATGCTCGACCCGCCGCGCGAAGAGGTCATTCGTGCCATCGCCGACTGCCACAGTGCCGGCATCCGCGTGAAGATGATTACCGGCGATCACGCTGCCACCGCCGCCAGCATTGCTCGCAGCCTGGGGCTGAACAGTGACGCGCCCTTGACTGGTGTCGAATTGGACACCCTCAGCGATGCAGAACTGGACGCCCGCCTGGCCACTACCGAGGTGTTTGCCCGCACCAATCCGAGCCACAAGCTTCGCCTGGTTGAACGCTTGCAGGCCCTTGGCGAGCGAGTGGCAATGACCGGTGATGGCGTCAACGACGCCCCGGCACTCAAGCGCGCCGACATCGGCATCGCCATGGGCATCAAAGGCACCGAGGTGGCCAAGGAGGCGGCGCAGATGGTGCTGGCCGACGATAACTTCGCCACCATCACTCATGCGGTGGAAGAGGGGCGTGCGGTCTACGACACCCTGAAAAAGGCCATCATGTTTATTCTGCCTACCAATGGTGGCGAGGCGCTGGTGTTGCTGGTGGCTATTGCCTTTGGTCTGACCCTGCCGATCACGCCGTTGCAGATTCTCTGGATCAATATGATCACTGCCGTCACCTTGGCCTTGGCCCTGGCCTTCGAACCGGCAGAGCAAGGCTTGATGGCCCAGCCCCCGCGTGATCCGCGTCTGCCGCTGCTGAGTGGTGTGCTGTTATGGCGGATTGTTTGGATCGCCGTGCTGATGACTGCGGTCAGCCTCGGCCTGTTTACTTACAGCCAGCAATTGGGCTGGAGCCTGGAGACCAGTCGCAGTCTGGCGGTGAACGCCATGGTCGCCTGCGAAATCGGCTACCTGTTCAGCAGCCGTAGCTTGTATGGCCCGGCACGCTTTGGCTGGCGCGACAATCCGATGATCTGGGCGATGGTGCTGGTACTCAGCGCCCTGCAACTGGCACTGACCTACTGGCCGCCGCTACAAGGCCTGTTTGCCACGGCCGCGCTGCCAGCGCTGGCCTGGGCCTGGTGCCTGGGGGCTGCCGTAGGTGTGTGCGCGCTGGTCGAACTGGAAAAGTACGTGTTGCGACGTTTGCAGGCATAGGCCAACGGCGGCGCTTTAGATGAGTTGATGATCAAGGAGTATGAATATGCAAATAGTCCTACTGGCCAGCGATGGTTCCGCCCATGCCGATCGAGCAGTAGCCTACTTGATTGAACAGATTCAGCAGGGTGGCTTGCTCAGTGATGCGTGCGCCGTGCATCTGCTCAATGTGCAGCCGCATCTGCCGAGTCGCATCAGTCAGGGGATGAGTGCCGAAGAGTTGCACGAGTACTACCAAAGCCACAGCACCAGTGCCCTGGCCACAGCTCTGGCGCAGTTACAGCAAGCGGGCATCTCCGCTACTGCTCATAGCCGCGTTGGTGTGCCAGGTCCGAGCATCGTGGCTTGCGCCAAAGAGCTGGATTGCCAGAGCATTCTCATCGGCAGCCATGGTGCCGGCTTGACCTTGGGGTCGTTGCTGGGCTCGGTGGCCAGCGAGGTGGTCAAGCTCAGTCAACTGCCGGTTACCCTAGTCAAGTAACGCCGCCGGCCGACTAGTCGCCGGCCAGCGGCAGGCTGAAGTAGAAGGTGCTGCCATGGCCGAGCACGCTGGTAAAGCCGATCTCTCCGTGCATACGCTCCAGCAGGGTTTTGCAGATGCTCAGGCCCAGCCCGGTGCCGCCGCGCTGACGGGTGTTGGAACCATCCTCCTGGGCAAATTTCTGGAAAATCCGCGCGCGAAACTCCTCGCTGATGCCCGGTCCTTGGTCGCTGACCTCGACGCGAACCTGCTGACCGTCTAGGCAGGCGCGAATCGACACCAGGCCTTGGGCAGGGGAGAACTTCACTGCGTTGCTGATCAGATTGCTCAGCACCTGCTGCAGACGCAGGCTGTCGATGTACACCGCGCTGCTGGCGGGCAGGGCGCTGGTGTCCAGGCGCAGTTGCACGGCAAAGTTGTCGGCGTAGCCCTGGTTGTGCGCCAGCGCCTGCTCCAGTTGGGGAAGCAGCAAGTCGCGTTCGAGGTGCAGGCCGGCCTGGCCGAGTTCGAGTTTTTCAATGTCGAGGATGTCGTTGACCAGTTGTATCAGGCGCTCGGTGTTCTCTTTGGCAATCGTCAGCATGGCGCTGGCCGACTCTGGCAAGGGGCCGAGTACGCCGGCGCTGAGCAGACTCAGGGAACCCTTGATGGAGGTCAGCGGCGTGCGCAGTTCGTGGCTGACGGTGGCGACGAATTCGCTTTTCAGGCGCTCGACTTTTTTCCGCGCGCTGATTTCATGCAGCATGCAGATGTAGCGCTGGCGGTCAGGTAGTTCGTGGCTGCTGAGGCTGATCTCCAGCTCCAGATCCTGGCCATTGGCATGTCGGCCAATGGTTTCCAGGCCCTGGCCGAGACTGGCTTGCAGGGCCGCCGGATTGTTCAGGCGGGGCAGTAGTTGCGCGATGCTGAGGTTTTGCAGCTGCGGTCCGTAGCCGAACAACTGCTCGGTTGCAGGGTTGGCGTGCTCGATCTGGCCCTGGCTATTGAAGAGCAGGATGGCGTCCACGGCGTTGTCGAAAATGGCGCTCAGCTCCAGGGTGCGCTGGCGCACCTGCTGGCGAATCTGCTCGGCCCGTCCGGTCATGGTCAGCAGGAAGGCGCCCAGCAGGCTACACAGCAGCAGGCCACCGGCCAGTACGCTCCAGGGTTGCAAGCTGTGCTGGGCCTGCAGGTAGGCGGGGCTTGGGCTGATGCGCAGGCGCAACTGGCGGCCGGCATAGTTAAGCTCCTGCTCCCAGGTCATTGGGCTAGCGTCTGGCGTTGGCAGTGTTGCCGGCGCCCCATATAGCAGTCCTGGTGTCGATTCACTGATGTCGCTCAGTTGCAGCTGGAAATCATCACGCGAGAAGGCGCCAAGGGCGTTGTCGAGCATGTCGGTGATGCGGATCACAGCCACCACGTAGCCGCGCAGCAGGTGCCGCCGCTCGTCCAGTGTGGCCGGTGGCAGGGGGCTGCGGTACACCGGATAAAAAAGCAGCACGGCGATGGTGGGTTGCTGGTCTTGTACCAGGCTGATGGGCGCGGTCATGGCGCTTTGTGCCAGGTCCCGGGCACGGCTCAGGGCTTGGTGGCGGATGGGGTTGGCGTCGACGTTGTAGCCGATGGCCTGGCGGTTGCTGCTCAGTGGCTCGATGTAGGTGATGGGCACATATTCGTCGCTGCTGGCAGCAGCCTGGGGAGTGCCGCTGCTGTCGCGCTCGAAGATCGGCCTGTCCGTCAGACCCTGGCTGCGCAGATCACGCTCGAAGTCCTGACGCTCGGCTGCCGTGACCCGCGCATTCCAGCTCAGGGCATGGATGCCGGGGTAGGCCTGGGGCAGGTTGGCAACGAAACTGGCGAACTCGCTGTGGCTGACGTTGCGCGCCGAGACGAAGAAACGCTCCATGCTTTGCAGGGCTGAGTCGTACAGGGCCATGCGTGCTTGCAGGGTGGCGCTGATCAGTTTCGCCTGCTGGTGAAAGCGCAGGGTCTGGGTGGACTGTTCGCTCTGGCTGGTGCGCAGGAAGATCAGCACCATGATGGCGCTGCTGATCAGCAGCGGCAGGCCGACACTGCCGGCGCGGCTGCGCCAGAGCTCGCGGGGCTGGGCAAACAGGATGAACATCAACGGGGTGGCAATTAGCACGCCGATGCTGTCGCCCACCCACCAGGTCCACCAACTGAACGGCAGTTGGGCTGCGCTGATCAACTGATGTTGAAATAGGGTGAAGCTGCCCACGCTGGCGCTGATCAGGCAGGTCAGCGGGCCGCCAATCAGCAGTAGGAGGGAAATGCTGCGCTCGCTGCTCAGTGGATTGGGAAAGCCCACCCAGCGGCGGATCAGCCAACTGGCCGCCAGGCACTGTAGGCTGCTGCCGACGGCAATGCTAAGGGCCACGGGCAAGCCCTGCAGGCTGATCTGCGCCAGACTGGGGGCCGCGATACTCAGGTTGAGCAGGGTGGCGCCCAGCAGTACGCCGAGGAGCAGCGGATAGCCCCAGATCAGTACGGCGGCCAGGCCGATGCCGATGGGTGGAAAAATCGCCGTGGCAAATCCCGGAGCAATCGCCAGTAGCAGGGCCAAGCGTCCGGCCAGCACATAGAGTGCGACCAGCAGCACAATCTTGACCAGCATGTGAGGTGTGCGTTTGGTGGCAACGGGCATCGTGACAAGCTTCTCGGAGTGTTGGTGGTGTGCCTGTAAGGTAAATAGCCCTTAACCAGTCGTCTATTGCAGGCCGTGACGTTGCAGAATGGCGGTGTAGCTGCCATCGGCCCGCATCTCTCGAAGTGCCTGATTGAAGGCACTTATGATTTGCCTACTCTGTGGGTGATTGCGCCGCACCAGAATATGCAGCGGCGACTCGGACAGTGGAACGGGTAGAAACTCCAGCGCCGAGCTGAGTTCGGCCAGTTCATGGCTGAGGTAGTACTTGGCCACCCATTCGTCTTCCAGGGTCAGGTCGACACGCCCAGCCGCGAGCATACGTGCGGCTGTAGCAAAGCTGGAGGCCACTTCTTTGTGCAGGCGTGCATCGCTGTCGAACGTTGGCGCATAGGCAAACCCCCTGGCCACCGCGATGCTGTAGGGCAGCAGGTCATCCAAGTGCTTGAACTCGATGGCGCTGCCCGTGCGGCGCATAAAACGGATGCGATTGATCAGGTAGGGCTCGGAGTAAATTCCATAGGATTGCCGCTCGGCGGCGAACCAGGAGGACAGCAGGACATCGTAGCGGTCATGTTGCATGCCCTGCAGCGCACGCGCCCAGGGCACCTCATGGTATTCGCTGGTATAGCCTGCGCGTTGCAGGGCAGTGCTGACCAAGTCGGTGGCGAGGCCATTGTTTTGCAACTGCACGTCCGTGAATGGCGGCCAGGAATTGGCCACCAGGCGCAACGTCTCTGCCGCCAGCGCGGTGCTGAACATCAGGCTGAGCAGGCAGATGCACAAACGCTTATAAACCACGGTCGCTGTCCTTCAGAACTCATCAGTAGAGCGTAGACCTAGGTTCGCCAGGCAGGCTGTAATTACCTGTGTGCGGCTTGACGCGTCTGGAGCGAACAAAAAAACCTCGCCCGTTGTAACAATGCCAGGCTAATCAGCTCTAGTGATACAGGTAAGCAAACCGTTGCCTGTTTTACTGTGTATTTCATTGTCGATATGAGGATTTCACCATGAGCAATACGAGCACCTTTTCCGCCGCAGCCCTGGCCCTGGCCTTGGGTTCAGCCCTGACTATCGCGGCTGCGCCGCTGACCGCTCAAGCGGCCGGCGACAGTGATAAATGCTTTGGTGTTGCGCTCAAAGGTCAGAATGACTGCGCGGCCGGTGCTGGAACTTCCTGTGCAGGCACTTCGAAAAAGGACTATCAGAGCGATGCCTGGAAGCTGGTTCCTAAGGGCACGTGTGAGCAAACCGTCAGTCAGAGCTCGCCAACCGGCTTTGGTCAGTTGGCGGCGTTCAAAGCCAAAGACTGATTAGGGACTGATCATGAGCAATCACGCTGCAGGGGCTGCTGCCTGGCCTGCGGCCCGTGCGCCGCAGTTGCCAGCGCGCGCGGGCCTGGGCCTCAAATCTGCGCATTACCAGGCGATTCTGGACAGCTCGGCGGATGTCGGGTTTTTCGAGGTGCATGCCGAGAACTACATGGTGGCCGGCGGGCCGTTCCACCATTACCTGGGCTTGCTGCGTGAACGCTATGCCTTGTCATTACACGGCGTGGGGCTGTCCATCGGTGCCGCCGCACCGCTGGATGAGGCTCATCTGCAGCGGTTGGCCGTGTTGATTGAGCGTTATCAGCCACAGGCTTTTTCCGAACACCTGGCCTGGTCCAGTCATGATCAGGTGTTTTTCCATGATCTGTTACCGGTGGCCTATGACGCCGTCACCCTGGCGCGAGTCTGTGAGCACGTCGATCGGGTGCAGAGTCGTTTGCAGCGACAGATGTTGCTGGAAAATCCGGCGACCTATGTCGAATTTGCCTGCTCAAGCATGGATGAGGCGCAGTTCCTTGGTGAGGTGGTGCAGCGTACCGGCTGCGGGCTGCTGCTGGATGTGAACAATGTGTATGTCTCCAGCATCAATCACCAGCGCGACCCCTGGGCCTATATCCAGAGCCTGCCGCTGCATGCGGTGGGTGAGTTGCACCTGGCCGGGTTCGCCGAGGACAGTGATGGCGCCGGTGCGCGCCTGCTGATTGACAGCCACGGTGCGCCGGTCGATCAGGCCGTCTGGGCCTTGTATGCGCAGACTTTGATGTTGACCGGGGCGCTGCCGACCCTGATCGAGCGTGACCATCAGGTGCCGGCACTGGCCGTGCTGCTGGCTGAGGCGCGGCAGGCCGACAGCTTGCTGCGCGAGCATGGCGCGGCGGGGTGTGCGGTATGAGTCTCTACGCGGACTTTGCTGCATCCTTGCTCGCTCCCGAGGGTGCATGTCCAGTGGGTTTGGTGACGGCCAATGGTTCTGATCCGGCGGTGCGTTTTGCGGTCTACCGCAACAATGTGCAGAGTTCCCTGGTGGATGCCCTGGCCGACAGTTACCCGGTGTTGGTGCAACTGGTGGGGGAGGTGTTCTTTCGCGCCATGGCGCTGGCCTATGTGCGCCAGGCGCCGCCGCGCACGCCGTTGTTGGTGGACTATGGCGGTGATTTTGCCGACTTCGTTGAGGACTTTGCTCCGGCGGCCAGCGTGCCCTATTTGGCGGCGGTGGCGCGTTTGGAGCGTGCTCGGGTGCAGGCCTATCACGCCGCTGACAGCCACCCCCTGGCGGCGGACCAGTTGACCGCGGCCCTGGCGCAGCCAGAGACCCTGGGCGATTTGCGCCTCAGCCTGCATGCCAGCGTGGCAGTGCTCAGCGCGCCCTATGCGTTGGTATCCATCTGGCAAGCCCACCACGGCGACGCCGACTTTGCCTCGCTGGATCCGTTGCAGGCTGAGCACGCCCTGGTGCTGCGCAGCCAATGGCAGGTCCAGGTGCATGCCGTCGGCGCGGGCTGTGCAAGTTTTGTGCGGGCTCTGCAGCAAGGGCAAACCCTTGGGCTTGCCGCTGCGGCTGCAGCGACGGATCCCCGTTTCGATCTTGCGGCCAGTTTGGCCTTGCTGCTGCAGGCTCAGGTTCTGTGTTGCGAACCGAGTCACTAAAGGAAAAAGCTATGTCGCAGTTCAATACTCGGCCCCGCATGGGCGGCCTGGTTGCTTTGTTCGAACGTTATGTCGCGTTGTGTTCGCGGGTGCCCCACAGCCTGATAGCCCTGTTGGGGCGTTTTGCCTTGGCAGCGCTGTTCTGGAAGGCCGGGCAAACCAAGGTGGCGAATTTTGCGCTAGATCCGTTTGCCGGTACCTGGCAAATCGGCTGGCCGCGGCTGGCGGATTTCACCGTCGAGTTGTTTGCCAGCGAATACCAGTTGCCGTTTATCGCCCCTAGCGTGGCGGCGTTGCTGGCCGCGACGGCCGAGCATGTACTGGCTCTGCTGCTATTGCTGGGGCTGGCCACGCGGTTTGCCGCATTGGGGCTGCTGAGCATGACTTTGGTCATTCAGCTATTGGTCTATCCAGATGCTTATCCGACCCACGCCACTTGGGCAGCGGTGTTGCTCTATCTGTTGGCCAGAGGGCCGGGCGTGTTCTCTCTTGATCATTTGTTGGCCCGCCATTACCGCGTTTTGGGGCGCTAACCTGAGCTGTTTTGTGCGCCTTTCCTCCTCTTTTCGGCGCCGACTGGGCGCCGCCACCTCTGCGAAGGGCAGGCACAGAACATGTGTCTTGCAGCGCACAGCAGGCATCTTCTATTGACATACAGCAGGCTGTTATTGGGCGTTGGTCTGACAGGCGGACGCGCAGGCCCTGGCTGTGGCAAACTCTGCCTTTTTTCAGGGCCTTTGTCGGTGTGCCGACCCGGCCCTGAGGTGTCGCCCCCATATTTGTGCCTGTGGCTCGCAGCCCAGAGGCTTTAGCGCATAACCGGCCACTGCGGGTGGCCATGACAAGAAGAGGAAAGACCGTGCACAACGTCGTAATCAGTGGCACTGGCTTGTACACCCCGGCGAACAGCATCTCCAACGAGGAGTTGGTGCAAGCGTTCAATGCTTACGTTCAGCAATTCAACGCGGATAACGCTGCTGCTATCGAGTCTGGCGAAGTCCAGGCGCTGACCGAATCCAGCGCCGCATTTATCGAAAAAGCCTCTGGCATCAAAAGCCGCTTTGTCATCGACAAATCCGGCATTCTCGACCCGCAACGCATGACCCCGCGGATTCCTGAACGCAGCAACGACGAACAGTCGATTCTCTGCCAGATGGGTGTCGGCGCCGCTCAAGACGCCTTGGCCCGTGCTGGCAAGACCGCCGCCGATGTGGACATGGTCATCGTTGCTTGCTCCAACCTGCAGCGCGCCTATCCGGCTATTTCCATTGAGATCCAGGCTGCTCTGGGCATTCAGGGCTTTGCCTATGACATGAACGTGGCCTGCTCGTCGGCCACCTTCGGCCTGCAAGCGGCGACCAACTGCGTGCAACTGGGCCAGGCACGTGCCGTGTTGGTGATCAGTCCGGAGATCTGCACTGGCCACCTCAACTTCCGTGACCGCGACAGCCATTTCATCTTTGGTGATGCCGCCACAGCGG
>NKIE01000067.1 GCA_002256055.1 Pseudomonas sp. PGPPP3
GTTGTGATGCCCTGAGTCGGCGCTTCTTCGACCCTAACCTTTACCGCATCGTCACCTTCGACCAGCGTGGTTGCGGGCGCTCGACGCCCCACGCCAGCCTGGACAACAACACCACCTGGGATCTGGTTGCCGACCTTGAGCGCATTCGTGAGCACCTCGGCATCGACAAGTGGGTGCTGTTCGGCGGCTCCTGGGGTTCGACCCTGGCCTTGGCCTATGCCCAGACCCATCCGGAACGTGTGCATGCGCTGCTGCTGCGGGGGATCTTTCTCTGCCGCCCGCAAGACTTCCAGTGGTTCTACCAGGAAGGTGCTAGCCGCCTGTTCCCGGACTACTGGGAAGATTACCTGGCGCCGATCCCTGCCGACGAGCGCGGCGACCTGATGCAGGCGTTTTACAAGCGCCTCACCGGTCAGGACCAGATTGCGCAGATGCATGCGGCCAAGGCCTGGTCGACCTGGGAAGGCCGTACCGCCACGCTGCGCCCTAATCCCCAGGTGGTCGACCGTTTCAGTGACAGCCATCGGGCCCTGTCGATCGCCCGGATCGAGTGCCACTACTTCGTCAACAACGCCTTTCTCGACGCCGACCAGTTGCTTCGCGACATGCCCAAGATTGCCCATCTGCCGGGCTTGATCGTGCACGGCCGCTATGACGTGATCTGCCCGCTGGACAACGCCTATGCGCTGCACCAGGCCTGGCCCAACAGCGAGTTGCAGATCATCCGCGATGCCGGCCACGCCGCCTCGGAAGTGGGCATCACCGATGCTCTGGTGCGCGGTGCCGACGACATGGCTCGACGCCTGCTCGACCTGGCGCCCGACGAAGCATGAAGGCCCTGCTGCAGCGCGTCAGCCAGGCGCGGGTCGACGTGGCCGGTGAGTGTGTCGGCGCGATTGCTGGCGGTTTGCTGGTGCTGGTCGGTGTCGAACCCCAAGACACCCCGGCCAGCGCCGACAAGCTGCTGCACAAACTGCTCAATTACCGGGTGTTCAACGATGCAGCGGGCAAGATGAACCTGTCGCTCAAGGATGTGGCGGGCGGCTTGTTGCTGGTGTCGCAGTTCACCTTGGCGGCCGACACCAAAAGCGGCCTGCGTCCGGGGTTCTCCACTGCTGCAACGCCGGCACTGGGTGCCGAGCTGTTCGATTATCTGCTCGCCCAGGCCCGCCAGCAGCATGCCACGGTGGCCTGCGGGCAGTTTGGTGCGGACATGCAGGTGCACCTGATCAACGATGGCCCGGTGACCTTTTTGCTGCAAACCTGAACCGGCAAGTCGTCGCTTAGCACACGCTACGGCAGTTGACCGACTGGCCAGCACAGGCCTCAGCGGTTAGCATGCGCGCCCATGGACTACCGGCGTTTGCGCGTCGACGGTCGAACCCATTCCCTCCACTTTGTCAGGAACGCCGATGAAAAAGTTTCTTGCGACAGTTCTGTTTGCCGCCGCCACGCTGACCGGGTTTTCCGCTCAGGCCGGTGCCATCGATGATGCGGTGAAAGCCGGTACCCTGCGCGTCGGCATGGACCCGACCTATATGCCGTTCGAAATGACCAACAAGCGCGGTGAGATCATCGGCTTCGAAGTCGATCTGCTGAAAGCCATGGCCAAGGCCATGGGCGTCAAGCTGGAGTTGGTGTCCACCGGCTACGACGGCATCATCCCGGCCCTGCTGACCAATAAGTTCGACATGATTGGCTCCGGCATGACCCTGACCCAGGAGCGCAACCTGCGCCTGAACTTCTCCGATCCTTTTATCGTTGTCGGTCAGACCCTGCTGATTCGCAAGGACTTGGAAGGCAAGATCAAGACCTACAAAGACCTCAACGATCCGCAATACCGCATCACCTCGAAGATTGGCACTACCGGTGAAATGGTCGCCAAGAAGCTGATCAGCAAAGCCAAGTACAACGGCTTCGACAACGAGCAGGAAGCCGTACTCGATGTGGTCAACGGCAAGGCCGATGCCTTTATCTACGATGCCCCGTACAACGTGGTGGCGGTGAACAAGGCTGGCGCCGGCAAGCTGGTGTACCTGGACGAGCCTTTCACCTACGAGCCGCTGGCGTTTGGCCTGAAGAAGGGCGACTACGACAGCATCAACTGGATCAACAACTGGCTGCAGCAGATCCGCCACGACGGCACCTACGATCGCCTGCACGCCAAGTGGTTCAAGAGCAGCGCCTGGCTAAAAGACATGGAATAAGTCGCAAGACTTACTCCGCTGGTGATACCCAACGCGCAGCCCGGCTGCGCGTTCGCATTTATGGAATTGCTTCGTGGCTAAATTGAAACAAGCCCAATGGCCCTGGAATCTGCTGACCGGGCTGATTCTCATCGTGCTGGCAGCCAGCCTGTGGTTCGCCACCTCGATGATTGCCTATGAGTGGCGCTGGAACCGCGTGCCGCAGTACTTCGTCTATCAGGCCGAAGAGTCGCAGCGCGCGGCCGAGTTGGCCGAGGTGGCGACCCTTACGGTGCAGGGTACGCAAACCGAGGTGACCCTGCGCAGCAGCGAGGGCGCTGAGCAGGTACTGACCGTGGACAGCGACAGCCTGCAGTTGTCGCTGGGTGACGAGGTCGAGGAAGGTGATCAGGTCGGCGTGACCCGTCACTGGGCTGCCGGTCCGTTAGCCTGGGGCTTGCTGACCACCCTGTGGATTTCTCTGGCCGCCGGGGCCATGGGTTTGCTGATCGGCGTGGTGACCGGTCTTTGCCGGCTGTCGAGCAACCCGACTCTGCGCGACCTGTCGACGGTGTATGTCGAGTTGGTGCGTGGCACGCCGCTGCTGGTGCAGATTTTTATCTTCTACTTCTTTATCGGCACGGTGCTTAACCTGTCTCGCGAGTTCGCCGGGGTGGCGGCGCTGGCGCTGTTTACCGGCGCCTATGTGGCCGAGATCGTCCGCGGCGGCGTGCAGTCGATCGTCAAGGGTCAGGCCGAAGCGGCGCGCTCCCTGGGCCTCACGGCCGGGCAGGCGATGCGTTACGTGGTATTGCCACAGGCGTTCAAACGGGCGCTGCCGGCGCTGGCCGGGCAGTTCATCAGTCTGGTCAAAGACACCTCGCTGGTCTCGGTGATCGCTATCACCGAACTGACCAAAAGCGGCCGCGAAGCCATCACCACCTCGTTCTCGACGTTCGAGATCTGGTTCTGTGTGGCAGCCCTGTATCTGGTTATCAACTTGCCGCTGTCGCAGATCGCCAGCCGGCTGGAGCGGAGGTTGGCGCAAAGTGATTGAAGTTCGTGAGCTAATCAAAGTATTCGACGCCCGTGGCCAGCAGGTACGCGCGGTCGACAATGTCACCACACAGGTGGGCAAGGGCGAAGTGCTGGTGGTGATCGGCCCGTCCGGTTCCGGCAAGTCGACCTTTTTGCGCTGCCTGAATGGCCTGGAACAACTGGATTCCGGCTCGGTGAGCATCGATGGTCTGGACCTGGCCAACCCGAAAACCGACGTCAACGCCTACCGCCGCGAAGTCGGTATGGTGTTCCAGCACTTCAACCTGTTCCCGCACATGACCGTGCTGGAAAACCTCTGCCTGGCGCAGAAAGTAGTGCGCAAGCGCGGCAAGGCCGAGCGTGAAGCCAAGGCCCTGGCCCTGCTGGAAAAGGTCGGCATCGCGCAGAAGGCCAACGAGTTCCCGGCGCGCTTGTCTGGTGGTCAGCAGCAACGGGTGGCGATCGCCCGCGCGTTGGCCATGGAGCCCAAGGTCATGCTGTTCGACGAGCCGACCTCGGCGCTTGACCCGGAAATGGTCGGCGAGGTGCTCGATGTGATGAAGACCTTGGCCCTGGAAGGCATGACCATGGTCTGCGTTACCCACGAAATGGGCTTTGCCCGCGAAGTGGCCGACCGCGTGCTGTTCTTCGACCACGGCAAACTGCTGGAAGACGCGCCGCCGGCGCAGTTCTTCACTCGGCCGCAAGACCCGCGGGCCCAGGCGTTCCTCAAGCAGGTGTTGTAACACCAAGGCTAAGGCCAGTCAGGTCGCCCGGATTCTATCCGGGCGACCTGCATCAGTTACGCAACGCCTCGGCGACAAAGTCGAGGCGGTCCTGACCGAAGTGCATTTCCTCTCCGATAAAGAACGTCGGCGCACCAAAGGCGCCGCGGCGTATCGCCTCCTCGGTGATGCCCTTCAGCCGTTCTTTGACGCCATCATCATTCACCAATCGCTCGAATTCGGCGGGGTCGAGGCCGGCTGCGCGCAATACGTCGGCCACCACTTCGGGCTTGCCGAGGTTCTTTTGCTCGACCCACAGGGCGTTGAATATCGCCGTCACGTAGGTCGCAAATTGCGGTGTATCCAGGTAACCCGCCGCGCCGCGCATCAGGGTTAGGGTATTGATCGGGAAGTGCGGGTTGAAGGTCATCGGCACGCCGTAACGGCGTGCATAGCGGGCCAGGTCCTGGAGCATGTAGCGCGCCTTGGCCGGGATGTTGACTGGCGATTGGTTGCCGGTGGCCTTGAATACGCCGCCCAGCAGCCTGGGCCGCCAGATGATCGTGGCGCCCGCGTCGGCGGCGATCTTCGGCAGCTGGGTCCAGGCCAAGTAAGTGGTCGGGCTACCTACGTCAAAAAAGAATTCCAGGGATTTGCTCATATGTACTCCGTAGGGATGGCAGGGTAGAAAGCATCACCGAGCGCAATAGCTTGCTCAGAAGGTTTCTAGCCAAGGCCGCAGATCCATTTCATGCACCCAGCAGTCCCGTGGCTGGCAGTGGATCTGCCAGTAGCTGTCGGCGATATGGTCGGGGTTGAGGATGCCGTCGCGCTCTTTGAGCTGGTACATCTCAGGGAAGGTGTCGCGGATAAACGCGGTGTCGATGGCGCCGTCGATGATCGGGTGAGCGACGTGGATGCCCTGGGGGCCGAGTTCGCGCGCCATGCTCTGGGCGGTGGCACGCAGGGCAAACTTGGCGCTGGCAAAGGCTGCGAAGTGCTTGCCGCCACGCAAGGACGCCGTGGCGCCGGTGAAAATGATTGTGCCGCGTTGGCGTGGCAGCATCACCCGCGCGGCTTCGCGGCCGGTGAGGAAGCCCGCAAGGGCGGCCATTTCCCAGACCTTGCGGTACACCCGTTCGGTGGTCTCGGTAATCGAAAAGCGTACGTTGGCGCCGATATTGAACACCACCACTTCCAGTGGCCCGACCTCCCGCTCGATGGTGGCGAACAGCTCCAGCACTTGCTCTTCTACCCGTGCATCGCAGCCGAAGGCGCGTGCCGTGCCGCCAGCGGCGCTGATGTCATCCACCAGGCTGGTCAGCTTGTCGGCATTACGCCGTGCCACGCAGGCCACGTAGCCCTCACGGGCGAAGCGTTTGGCGATTGCTCCACCGGTGGCATCGCCAGCGCCCATGACCAGTATCGCTTTACGTTCAGTCATCACTTTCTCCTTGGTTCCTTTTTGGAACTTGGCTAAATACTCAGTTCCTTTTGGGAACCTGTCAAGCTATCGTAGGCCCATGGCTTTGCAGAGGATTGCTGATGCGTTGGGAAGAACTTGAGCAACAACCCTGCTCACTGGCGCGCACGCTGTCGGTGGTTGGCGACCGCTGGACCTTGCTGGTGCTGCGCGAGTGCTTTCTTGGGGTGCGGCGTTTCGATGAGTTCGAAAAGCGCCTGGGCATTACCCGTCATGTACTGGCCGAGCGCTTGAAAAAGCTCGTAGAGGCCGGGGTGCTGAGCAAGCAGGCCTATCAGCAGCGGCCCCTGCGCGAGGAGTACCGGCTGACCGAGAAAGGTCATGACCTGTATCCGGCGGTGCTGGCGCTGGTGAACTGGGGCGATCGGCATATGAGCGGCGACGAGGGCGCGCCGGTGCGTCATGTACACAAAAGCTGTGGCCATGAAGTGCATGGGGTGTTGGTGTGTTCCGACTGTGGCGAGCCGCTGGTGGCCCGGGATATGGCGCTGCGCGAGGCGCCAGCGTTGCAAGGGCAGTTACTGCCGGCGCACTGGCATGCGCAGAAGCCGGCGGACAGCTAGCCCGGATTGCATCCGGGCTACAGGCTCAGAACAGGCGGGCGAGTAGGGCAGTAACGGCGGTTTCTACCCGCAGAATGCGTTCGCCCAGTTGCACCGGTTGCAGGCCGGCGGCGGCGAGTTTTTCCACTTCATAAGGAATCCAGCCGCCTTCCGGGCCGATGGCCAGGGTCACCGGTTGGGTGACGGCGCGTGGACAGGCCGGGTAAGTGCCGGGATGGCCGACCAGGCCGAGGCTGCCGGCGGCCAGTTGTGGCAGCTGGTCTTCGACAAAGGGCTTGAAGCGCTTCTCGATGATGACCTCTGGCAAGACCGTATCGCGGGCCTGTTCCAGGCCGAGAATCAGTTGTTCGCGGATCGCCTCGGGTTGCAGAAACGGCGTCTGCCAGAAGCTTTTTTCCACCCGATAACTGTTGAGCAAAATCAGCCTGGGCACACCCATGCTGGCCACGGTCTGCAGCACGCGCTTGAGCATTTTTGGCCGTGGCAGGGCCAGCAGCAGGGTCAGCGGTAGTTTGACCGGGGCGGTTTGTTCGAGGCTGATCTGCAGTTCGGCGGCGTCGTTGTCCAGGCGCAGTAACTGGCCTTGGCCCATCAAGCCGCCGAGGCGCCCGACTCGCAGGTTATCGCCGACTTCGGCGCGGTGTACTTCCTGCAGGTGCTTGAGGCGCCGGCCTTGCAGCAATACGCGATCGGCGGCGATAAAGTCGCCGTCTTCCAGGAGCAGCAGGTTCATGGTTGGACGGCAGGCGGCTGATCGTTGCTCGAGTCTTCCGTGGCCTCATCGGCCTGGCGCTTGCGAATCAGCCGACCGAAGAATAAGCCGACCTCAAACAGCAGCCACATGGGCACTGCTAGAAGTGTTTGCGACAGCGGATCGGGCGGGGTCAGGATCATTCCGACCACGAAGCAGCCGATGATCACGTAGGGACGGATCTTCTGCAGATAGGCGACGTCGACGATGCCGATCCAGATCAACAGCACCACTGCGACCGGGATCTCGAAGGCCACGCCGAAGGCGAAGAACAGGGTCAGTACTGAGTCCAGGTAGCTGTTGATGTCGGTCATCGGCGTCACGCCTTCCGGCGCCGCGCCAATCAGGAAGTGGTACATCAGCGGCAATACGAGGAAGTAGGCGAAGGCCATGCCGGCATAGAACAGCAGCACGCTGGACGTCAGCAGTGGCACGGCGATACGTTTTTCGTGCTTGTACAGGCCGGGCGCGATAAAGCCCCAGACCTGATGCAGGATCACCGGCATGCTGACGAACAGGGCGATGACCATGGTTAGCTTGAGTGGGGCGAGAAACGCCGAGGCCGGGTCGATGGCGATCATCGTGGCGCCTTCCGGCAAGAAACGGCGCAGCGGCTCGGACACCAGGGGGTAGATCTCGCGGGCAAAGTAGAACAGCGTGGCGAAAATCAGAAACACCGCGCCGACACAGCGCAGCAGGCGCGTGCGCAGTTCGGTGAGGTGGGCTACCAGGGGCATTTCCTGGTCGTTGTGCGGAGTCTGGCTGCTCATGGGGCTCGCGGCGGCGGTGGCGAATCGTGGCTGATGGGCATGATGGTGACCGGGCTGCCGGCTGCTATCGGTGCGCCCGCCGGTACTGGGTTTAGCAGGTTGTCGCTGGCAGGCACGGCGCTCGGTAGCAGGCTTTTGTTCTGCTGTTCCAGGGCCATGATTTCTTCGTTGTGCAGCTGCCGGCGAATTTCGTCGGCGCCGATTTCGCGCTCGACCTCCTGCTTGATCGCATTGAAGCTGCGTTTCAGGCGTCCGACCCACAGGCCAGCGGTGCGCGCGGCGCCGGGCAAGCGCTCGGGGCCGAGCACCAGCAGGGCGACCAGGGCGACCAGGAGCAATTCACCAAAGCTGATACCGAACATGGCGCGTTAGTCCTTGCGAGCTGGCTCTGCGACTTTCTGCGCCTGGGCGTCGATGGTGGTCGGTTGATTGAGAGGGGCGGCAGCGGGCGGCGGGGTGGCGGTGTCGATCGACTTGTCTTCGTCGTTCATAGCCTGGCGAAAGCCCTTGATCGATTCGCCGATGTCGCTGCCCAGACCCTTGAGCTTTTTGGTGCCGAACACCAGCACGACGACGATCAGAATGACGACCCAGTGTTTCCAGTCGAAAATACCCATGACAGCAATACCTCGTGATTGTGTTAGTTGGCGTCCGAGCGAGCGGCTTTTTCGTCGTGTCCGGACAGGCCGAAACGGCGGTCCAGTTCATCCAGCACGGCCTGCGGATGCTGCCCGAGTGCGGCGAGCATGACCAGACTGTGGAACCACAAATCGGCGGTTTCGTAGATCAGGTCACTGCAGTCGCCGCTGTTGGCTGCGTCTTTGGCGGCGAGGATGGTTTCCACCGACTCTTCGCCTACCTTTTCCAGAATCTTGTTCAGGCCCTTGTGGTACAGGCTGGCCACATAGGAACTGTCGGGCGCGGCGCCTTTACGCGCTTCCAGCACGGCAGCGAGACGGGTAAGGGTGTCACTCATGGCTGTGTCCTGTGGCGTAGATGGCGGCCGGGTCTTTGAGCACCGGCTCGACGATTTTCCAGCTGGCATTGTCGTAGACGCGATAAAAGCAGCTCTGCCGGCCGGTGTGACACGCGATGCCACCGAGTTGCTCGACCATCAGGATAATCACGTCGGCATCGCAGTCCAGGCGCACTTCATGCAGCTTTTGCACGTGCCCGGACTCTTCGCCCTTACGCCACAGCTTGCCGCGCGAGCGTGACCAATAGATGGCACGGCCTTCATTAACCGTGAGCTGTAATGACTCGCGGTTCATCCACGCCATCATCAGCACACGCTGGGTTTTATGGTCCTGGGCGATAGCCGGTATCAGGCCGTCGGCGTCCCATTTGATTGCATCCAGCCAGTCGCTCATATCAGATCCATAACGGGCCGCGTCGGCGGCCAGGAATAAAAGAGGGTCAAGTCTGCCAGTCCGCTGGCGGGCTGGCTATCGGCGCAGCACCAGGTAAAGGCCGCCGGCCAGCATCAGCCAGCTCGGCCAGGCCAATAGGCTGAGCAGCAAACCCTGGCTGACGGCGCCGCCGATCAGGGCGGCGCCCAGCAGCTGTGCCGGCCAATGGCGCTGCACAACCGGCGCCACGACGGGCTGTTGACCTTGTTGGTTAAGGCGTTCCAGGGTGTCGCGGGCCATCTGCGACAGGTGCGGTACCTGCTCTGCCTGTTGCTGCAGGTTGCGCAGCAGGCTGCGCGGGCTGATGCGCCGCGAACAGCCGCCCGAGCGTCCCGCCTGGCTTGCCAAGGGCCTCAAGGCGGTCGCCAGCGATCTGTGCCTCGGCGTGCTAGGCTTTCCCTGCGCGCGTCCGTGGATGGTGCGCGCGGGCGTCAATCCCGCGAAGCTCATCGATTGCTTTCCGGTGGTGCGTTTTGCCGCCTTTCACGACCGCAGCCCCAACGGTGATGCGGTGATGAACATCGGGCCTGTCGCCCATACGAAGGCGATGCCCGAGTTTGTGCGGCTGGCGAGAAAGGTGCCGGACCGCGCGTTCAACCTTTACGCGCTGGGTAGCGACACCGCGTGGCTCGAACAGCGCAGCATCGCGGCGGGCGCGCGGGTCAATGTGATGGGCCCCATCGAGCCCGAGGCGATGCCGGCTGAATACAAGAAGCACCGCTGGCTGGTCTATACCGGCGATCTGAGCGCGCCCGCTGTCGGCTGGCCGATGGCGATTGCCGAGGCGCAGGCCTCCGGCGTCGGCGTGTGCATGCCCGCCTTGCGGCCGGATCTCACCCAATATGTCGGCGAAGGGGCCGGCATTCTCTACGAAACCATCGACGAACTGCCCGCCATCGTCTCGGCCCCCGTGCCCGAGGAAATGCGCATCCGCGGGTTCGAACAGG
>NKIE01000870.1 GCA_002256055.1 Pseudomonas sp. PGPPP3
CGAGGCGCCGGCCCAGCGGGGAAATGAGCCGTGCGATGGTGGACAGCACGGCCGAGGCGGAGCTGAAGCTGATGCCGGTGCGCTCCAGGCGGCCCGAGCGCTCCACGTAGATATCGTCATAACGGTTGACCATGATTTCCGACACGCTGGGGTCGGCCAGCAAGTCTTCCAGCGGGCCCAGGCCCACGGCTTCGTTGATCACGATCTTGTGCAGAATTTCGCGACTGAGCGTGGCCGGCAGACGGTGGGCGATCTGCTCGGTAATGCCGTTGATCAACTCGGACAAGCTGTTACGCACCTCCAGCGGGCCCATGCTGTCCCGGCGGGCCTCGCGCAGCAGCTTCTGGTAGTTGTCGAGCCGGGGCGTGTCCACGGCCAGCCGCACCGCGCAACCGGGCTCGGCCTGGTGGCGGCAGTCCCGGAATCGGCACTGGGGTGCCCACCGCGCCACGTCACCAAAGGCCTGGGCCAAGTCATCGGCGTCGGCCACGTCCAGCCGCAGCGCACGCAGGCCCGGCGTGTCGATCACGCAAGCCCCGCCGGGCAAAGGCAGCAAGGTGCGCCCCGTGGTGGTGTGGCGCCCCCGGCTGTCATCGCCC
>NKIE01000068.1 GCA_002256055.1 Pseudomonas sp. PGPPP3
CCCGTTCCATGCTCGTTCCTGCACTATTCGTGTCATTAACACTCATCGTGTAGATCCTGCTCCTTGAAGCAGGGTTCATATCGAGGGTTCAATTATTGAACTCTTGAGCAAAGAGTACCAGATCAGTTGCAGAGTTCAACTATTGAACTCGGATGGCATAGAACTTTATGGAATCAATTCAGGATAGAGCTATAGCTTTAATTTATATGGCTGGCCTGGACGATCTGGTCAGGCGGTCTGAGATCAACTACAGCCGCTGGAAAAACCTTCGTCATAAAAAGGTACGCGTCAGCACTGAGGAGGTTGAAGTCCTCGTGAAGCTGTACCCGAGCTACGCGCTATGGCTAGTCAGTGGCGCCGTAGCACCTGAAAGTGGTCAGACCAGTCCAGCCTTTGACGAAGCCAACCGAAGCTTGGCAACACCCAGCGCGGGCTAGAAATTACTAAAAAAGTGGCTCTGCGCTGGTATGCCCAAAGTAAGGGTGAAGAATTAAAAAAACTCTAAACAATTAGAGCAGCCAGTTTCAGCGTGAGTACCAAGGGTTTAGTGCATATTAAATTTTGTAAAGGAAGACAAGCTATGAGCGCTGTTCTTGATGAGGTAAATCCTACAAGTCAATTTCATTTGGAAATTGACTTGAATGTACTTAATCACCTTGGAATTGGTCTCTATAGCAGTACCCCTGCTGTCGTTACCGAAATTGTGGCCAATGCTTGGGATGCGGACGCGTCTCAAGTAACAGTAGATATCTCCAATGGTGAGATCATAGTAACTGACGACGGCCATGGGATGGGAGCTGAAGAGTTGCAGGGTCGGTTTCTACGTGTTGGGTATGCGCGTAGAGATCAAGGTAAGGGAAATAGAAGCGATATTCTGACTCGGCCGGTTATGGGGCGTAAAGGTATCGGTAAACTAGCAATGTTTTCGCTCGCCAATCAAATTGATATTTGGTCAAAAATGGCTGGTCAGGATGCAGTTGCTGTCCGAATAAACGTTAAGCAACTGAAGAAAGATATTGCCGCCAAGAAGAACTATCAACTTGAAAAGCTAGATGTGGCTTACGATTGGAAGGGTGGAACTGGCACTAGAATTGTTCTATCTGACCTTACCTCTGGTACAGATAAAACGGAAAGTTTTCTTAGGCCGCGTATCGCTAGACGATTTAGTGTGTTGGGAGGGTCTTATGGTTTCAAGGTTTTAATTAGCGGAAAAGAAGTGACAACTCGTGATCGTGGGTATCACTCGGATATACAGTTTTGGTGGGATTTTGATGATGGAACAAGATCAAGCCAACTTCCCTTGCTAACTGGCTTGGCGAATGATGAGAAAAAGGAGAAGTGTATTGCGAGGCTGAGTAATGTAGTTGTGTCAGGGGTGTATGCATATAGTGTAACTGGATTTATCGCTACAGTCGTTAAACCGAAGAATCTTAAGAAAACCGACGACAATATTAATCAGGTCTCTCTGTTTGCTAATGGGCGTGTATTTCAAGAGGATATGCTTAAAGATATTGGTAACGCCAAAGTATTTAATAGCTATATCGTAGGTGAGATTCACGCGGATTTTCTTGACGCTGATGATGTGGATCGAGCAACAGCCAACAGGGAGGCTGTAAAAACTGGAGATCCGCTAGTAACAGCTGTGCGTAACTGGCTTAAAGCGACACTAGATGTCATTGCAGATCAGTGGGATGACTGGCGTCGGCAGCAAAATGTAGAAAGTGATGATGATCGTACCAAGCTTGCGCTTGAAGCTTGGTTTGCGTCTTTGGCCGATGCTCGGGATAGAAAGTTGGCTCAAAAGCTAATTAGCCCTATTCTTTCTGCTGATCACTCTAATGATGAAACAAAGAATAAAGAAATAAAAAGAGATTTGGTAAGAAGTGCGATTGTTGGATTTGAAAAGATAAGAATCAGAAAGCAACTTGATAAGCTTGAGCACGTTACAGATGTTATGTCTTTGGAGTTTCAGAAATTATTTCATAATCTTGATGAGGTGGAGTCTACTCACTATCACGAAATTACGCGCTCTCGGTTGCAGGTTATAGATAAATTCGATAAGGAAATTATAGATACGAAGTCACTTGAAAAAGTCGCGCAGGAGTATCTGTTTGATCATCTATGGCTTCTTGATCCAACCTGGGGGCCGATTTCTGAAAGCCGGGTTATGGAGAAAACATTAACTGCTGAGCTGCTTGAAGTTTCGCCTGATGCAGAGACGGGAGCGCGGATTGATATCGCATATCGCACATCTTCAGGGCGACATATAATTGTTGAGCTGAAAAAGCCAGGATTGTTGGCTGTAGATGTGAATGATCTCATTAAGCAGGGTAAGAAATATAAGGCTGCAATAACCCAGTACTTAACTAAGCATCCTGACGTTGGTGGGCTTAATGGTCGAGTTCCTCCGGTAGATGTTTGCTTTGTGACTGAGGAGGTGCCAAAGACTACTTTTGGCGATGCGTTAGAAGATCTTAGGAAGCATGATATGCAGGCTTTTACATATAAAGGTATGATTACAAATGCTAAGCGTGCTTACCAAGAGTATCTTTCTGCCGTTCCGCATGTGTCAAAGTTAGAAGATATTATTTCTAATATAACTTGATTTTTATTTGCTTAGCGCCACCACCGCTGGCTTGATTGGGTGCGGCTCAGTGGCTGCGGTTGGTGGTTGCCAATTGAGGATGTAAGATCAAGTGGCAGAGGAAAATTAAACTGCTGCTAGCTCTTTGATGTGATGTTGAATACTCATGCCAATAATCTCGCCTAAACGTACAGGTACTGCATTTCCAATCATGCGGCCAACCGCCTTGAAGGTAATATTTTCTGGCGGCATGAATTTGTAATTCTTCGGAAAGGATTGCAGCGTTGCCGCTTCGCGTAATGAGATTGCTCGAGCTTGGCTCTTATCGTAATGGCCAAAACGACCGTTACCAAAGCCAAAGCAGAGTGTCGTCATGGTCGGGCCGGGTTCATCTCCGCGCATGCGCCCATAAACGCTTGGATAGGTTTTACCGCTCGCTTTGCGGTGGCAATCTGCGCGGAGGTACTCGGGCCAATCATTCCAGGTGCCGCCTGGCTCAGACAGCATGATGCGCTGTAGGTTGATCGGTGTTAGCGATGCTGCTCGATGCAGAGGATCTTTAGGGTCACATTCCCCGGCAGCCAGCTTAGGGAGCTTGCCGATTGCCTCTTTGACGGTCACAGGTTTGCTGTGAGTCTTGGGAATCATGGCGATAGGGCCAAGCTTAGATGCGAGCAGTACATGGCGGCGGCGGTGTTGAGGAAGCCCGTAGTCTATGCAGTGAATTGTACCTGCCCAGATGTAATAGCCCTCGTCCTCAAGTCCTTTCACAAAGTCATTGTAGACCTGGTGCTTAGTCACATCCGGGACATTCTCCATGGTGACCAGTTCAGGTTTAATGCTTTTGATCAGCTTTTCAAAGGAGTAGAGCAGCGGCCACTTAACATCTGTAGTGGTGTCGCGGCCTTGGTTATAGCTCGAAAAGGGCTGGCATGGCGCACAGCCTGCCAGTAGCTTGAGGCGATTTGGGCGGTACCAGGCAGCAACGTGATCAGCTTTAACAAGAGCGACGCTTTCAGCGATGAATTCCGCGCCGTTGTTGGTCTTGTAGGCGTATTCGCAATTGAGATCAATGTCGTAGCCGGCGCGAACGCTAATGCCGGTCTTGAGCAGGCCTGCGGTCAGCCCGCCAGCACCACAGAAAAGGTCAACGGCGTCGATGTCTTGCATAGTAATGGTCTCCTGGCGGAGTTCATTCTAACGGTTTGGCTGTGAAAGATCGAGCGCGGACACTGAAAATTTATACAGTTTTTGACCATTCTCAGGGTCTTTCTGGGTTCTTCAATGCTCAATTTTTAGGCCTTGCAGCAGATTTGAGCTGCTGCACTCGACAGCGAAGACTTGCGAAGTATTCGTGGTCAACCGGCACAATGGGGCTGGAAGCCTTGCCTGAGATGAGCTGTGCGCGAAGTTGAGCCAGTCTGTCCTTTTGAGTGTCGAATAAGTGTCGAAAACACTATGCTTGATAGCGACGAATTGAGATTAAAAATGGCTTCAAAGCCCGGTAACGACAGGGATTGAGCCTTAGTGGCACGCTAAGGGAGGGGTTCGAATCCCTTCTTCACCGCCACTTTCGCAAAACCCCTGAGAGAGCAATCCTCAGGGGTTTTTTGCATTATGGGGTTGGTGTAGCGCGGCTCGCGCCTAACTCCAAGTCACCGACAATCAAGTCATTGGGTCAAACGCTGGCTGTGCCATTGCGTCCAGTTCGTGGGCGCGGTTCGAAGGTCTGATACAAAGCGTGTTCGGACTCTGAGCCACTCCCGCAGGCATAATGCGCGGTGCAATGGCCGCCGAGTGCGATGAGTAAGTGATGCGAGTGACCTGGGATATTTTCTGTAGCGTCGTCGACAACTATGGCGACATCGGTGTGACCTGGCGTCTGGCCCGGCAACTGGTGGCCGAGCACGACCTCGAGGTGCGCCTGTGGGTGGATGACTTGACGGCATTTGCCCGGGTCTGCCCGGCGGCAGATGTGCAATTGGCCGAGCAGTGCCAGCAGGGTGTTAGCGTGCGCCACTGGCCCGCTGACTGGCAGCCGGTGACGCCAGCGGCGGTGGTTATAGAAGCTTTTGCCTGCACCCTGCCGCCAGCCTATGTGGCGGCCCTGGCGAGCTCGGCGCAGCCGGTGTTATGGCTGAATCTGGAATACCTGAGTGCCGAGGACTGGGTGGCTGGTTGTCACGGTTTGCCGTCGCCCCAGGGCAATGGTGTACAGAAGTTCTTCTTCTTTCCCGGTTTTGTCGATGGCACTGGCGGAGTGTTGCGCGAGGCGGATCTGCTGGCGCGGCGCGATAGTTTTCAGCTAGACCCGGCCGCGCAGCAACTGTTCTTGCGCGACTTGGGTGTCCATCCTGTGCCGGCCGCGCGGCTGATCTCGCTATTTGCCTATGAAAATGCGGGCCTGGATGAGTGGTTGCAGGTGTTGGCTGATGGTCCACAGACCTGCCACCTGCTGGTGCCGGAAGGTCGAGTGCTGGCGGATGTGCATCGCTGGCTGGATGTGCCAGCGTTGAGCGTCGGTAGTATCGAAGTGCGGGGCGCGTTGACGGTGCAGATTCTGCCCTTCGTCAGTCAGGATGATTACGACTGTTTGCTCTGGTGCTGCGACTTCAATGCAGTGCGTGGCGAAGATTCATTTGTGCGTGCGCAGTGGGCTGGTCGGCCGCTGCTCTGGCACATTTATGCACAGGCGGAGAACGCGCACTGGGACAAACTCGAGGCGTTTCTGGGGCTTTATCTGCAAGGGTTGTCGCCGCTGGCGCAGGCTGCGCTGGGTGATGTGTGGCGGGCCTGGAATGCTGGGCAGGGCATGGCGGCAAGCTGGCAGGCGTTGCAGTTGCACTGGCCGGAAGTGGCTGAACATGCCGAACGCTGGGCCGCAGAGCAGGCCGCTCGGCGCGATCTTGCTGCGGGGCTGGTGCAGTTTTACCTAAATTGGCTATGATACGCGGCCTAGAAATTCGTATTCCCCATCCAAATCCGGACATTCGTATGAAAACCGCACAAGAAATGAAGCCCAACAGTGTGGCCCTGATCGACGGCCAACCTTGGCTTATCCAGAAGGCCGAGTTCACCAAGTCCGGTCGTAACAGCGCCATCGTTAAAATGAAGCTGAAGAACCTGCTGAGCGGTTCCTCGACTGAAACCGTGTACAAGGCTGACGACAAGATGGAGCCGGTCATCCTCGACCGCGCCAAAGTGACCTACTCGTACTTCAGCGAGCCGAACTACGTGTTCATGGACGAAGAGTTCAACCAGTACGAGCTGAACCAGGACGACCTGGAAAGCGTACTGCCGTTCATCGTTGATGGCATGACCGACGTTTGCGAAGCCGTATTCTTCGAAGGCAAAGTGGTTTCGGTTGATCTGCCGACCACCATCGTGCGTCAGATCACTTACACCGAAGGTTCCGCCCGTGGCGACACTTCCGGCAAAGTGATGAAGCCAGCCAAGCTGAGCAACGGTACTGAAGTCAAAGTTGCCGACTTCTGCGAAATCGACGACTGGATCGAAATCGACACCCGTACCGGCGAGTACAAATCCCGCGCCAAAGCCCCGGTTTAATCTCCCGGCGTTGATCGCGAAGGAAAACCCGACCTGGCGTCGGGTTTTTTTATGCCTGCGATTTTTGGGCTGCAGCGTGTCTGCGGTTAGAGGCGAAAGCCTTCGACAATCTGCTCGGCCAACGCCTCGCTTACGGGCGACTGACTGCGGGGGTTACGCAGCAGCACGATGCTGCAGGTTGGCAGTTCAGGTAAGTCTTCGGCAGCGCCGAGAATGCGCAGGTCTGGGGTGATCAGGCTGCGCAGTTGCGCGGTTACGGCCAGGCCGGCGCTAACCACTGCCATGATCGCCGATAGGCTCGGGCTGGTGTAGGCCACTCGATACGGGCGCTGCTGAGTGTCCAGGGCATTGCAGGCCCAGGCGCGGCAGAAACAATCGCTATTGAACATCGCCAGTGGCATCGGATTTTGTTCATGCGGACTGAAGCCCTGCGCTTCGGCCCAGACGAAGCGTTCCTGGCGTAATAACTGGCCGATCTCATTGCCCGGCATGCGGGTAACGATCGATAGGTCGAGGTCTTGACGCTGCAGTAGTTGCGCCGAGGATTCGCAATGCACTTCCACCTGCACCAGCGGATGGCTTTGCGCAAAACGCGAGAGAATTCCCGGTAAGAAGCGCATGACGTAATCATCTGGCGTGCCGATGCGCACGGCGCCAACCATGTGTGGCTCGCGCAGAGTGTTCAGGACTTCGCCGTGCAGGTTGAGAATGCGCCGTGAATAGCCCAGCAATACCTGCCCCTCGGCGGTAAGGCGCACCTGACGGCCGTCGCGTTCGAACAAGCGGCGCTGCACTACGTCCTCTTCCAGGCGCTTCATTTGCATGCTGACCGCCGACTGGGTGCGATTGAGGTGTTCGGCTGCACGGGTGAACCCGCCGTGATCGGCAATGGCAACCAAAGTACGTAGCAGCTCGGTATCGATACTGGGGTAGTTGGCCATTAATCAATCCTGTAGATGCAAGGCATAAGAAACATTCGTTGGATTGATCTTAAGCCCGGCCGGACACTGACGCCATCCCCGCTGCAGCCAGATGCTGCGTTGACGCGGGTTGAGCGCAGCGGAGGGTTTGCGGGTGAACAGACAAAATGGTTACGCGACGGCCGCAGACATGCCGCTGGTGGTCACGGGTGTCAGAGGTTTGCTTCGCCGCGCTTGGCGACAGCTTCGGCGCTGGCAGCAGTTGGCGGCCGAGCGGCGGCAGCTGGCCAGCTTGAGTGATGGGGCGCTGAAAGACATGAACATTACTCGGGCGGATGTCTATCAGGAAACGCAACGGCCATTCTGGGATGATCCATTGCGCCGTTGAGCCGTATGGCCGTAAAGATTCATACCCAAGGAAGCTGAGATGACCCAGGCCTATCAATTGGCGCAAGCCAATATCGCGCGAACCAGAGCAGCGCTGGATGACCCATTGATGCAGGGCTTTGTTGAGCAGTTGGAGCCGATCAATCGGTTGGCTGATGACAGTCCAGGATTTGTTTGGCGCTTGCAGACCGAGGAGGGGGATGCGACTTCGATTCAGTTGTTTGAGGATGCGCGCATCATCGTCAACCTGTCAGTGTGGGAATCGTTTGAGACGCTGAAGACGTTTGTCTACTCCGGCGCTCATTTACAGGTGTTACGTGAGAAGAAGAGCTGGATGGAGCAGCTCGATACGCCGTCGTTGGTGCTTTGGTGGG
This sequence comes from Pseudomonas sp. PGPPP3, assembly GCA_002256055.1. Classification (GTDB taxonomy): domain Bacteria; phylum Pseudomonadota; class Gammaproteobacteria; order Pseudomonadales; family Pseudomonadaceae; genus Aquipseudomonas. The sequence continues at coordinate 7,833 of NKIE01000068.1, forward strand.
TGCCTGCGGGGCACCGGCCGAGCCCGGCAGAAGCCCGTCAGGTACTGGCCAGGCTTGAGCAGCTAGGGCCGTCGGCGGCGGCTTTTACGTTTGCCAAGCCGTATCCGCTGAGTGCCTTGCTTGAGTCGACAGGTACGTGATGGCTGGGCTTCTACGCGGCGTTTTTTTTTGCGCAGAGTAGAAGCCTTTGCTGCTGGATTTACGCTGATTGCTGCAGGTGTACTACGCGTTGCTGGAAGGGCCTTTCCACGCCAGCTTCGCTCAGTCGCTCTTTGGCTTGTTCGGTAAAGGCAAAGGTCACCGGCCAGAAATTTTCACTGGCAACCCACACCCGCAGTACCAAATTAACGGCGCTGTCGCCCAAGCTGGTTACCAATACCTGCGGCTCTGGTTCGCGCAGTACGCGTGGATCTTGGGCTATTTCTAGCAGCACTTGGCGAGCCAATTTGATTTCGCTGCCGTAACCGATGCTCAAGGCGATGTCGACACGTCGCTTGGGCTCGCGCGAGTAATTGGTGATATGGCCGTTGGAGAGGCTGCCATTTGGCACCACGACGACTTTGTTATCGCCAGTTTTCAGGACGGTATGAAAAATCTGGATGCTGTCGACGCTGCCAGATACACCTTGGGCCTCAATCCAGTCGCCAATCCGAAATGGGCGAAACAGCATGATCAGCACGCCACCGGCAAAATTTGCCAGGCTACCCTGCAGGGCCAGACCGACGGCCAGGCCCGCGGCGCCGATCATGGCAATGAACGAGGTGGTTTCTACGCCAATCATCGATGCCACGCTGATTAACAGCAGGACCTTGAGGCCCATGCTGGCCAGGCTGCTGACGAAACCGTGCAAGGCCATGTCGATGTCGCGCTGGGTCAGCAGGCGTCCGACCTTGCGAGTCAGAGTGTTGATTAGCCACCAGCCAAGCAGCAGGGTGAGTGAGGCCAGGGTCAGCTTGCCGGCGTAATTGAGTAGCAGTGGAAGCCAGGCTTCGGACAGTTTGATCAGTTGATCAATGTTCAAGTCCATGGGGGTGTTCCTTGTCGATTCAGGCTGAATAAGGGCGGTTGGTGTCGGTTTAACGGCGCACTTGCTTAAGTGTTTCGGCAATCAGGAACGCCAGTTCCAGGGACTGGTCGGCGTTCATGCGCGGGTCGCAGTGGGTGTGGTAGCGGTCCGACAGGCCGTCTTCGGTGATCGGTCGGGCACCGCCGATGCATTCGGTGACATTCTGCCCAGTCATCTCGATATGGATACCGCCGGCGTAGCTGCCCTCGGCCTGGTGCACGGCGAAGAACTGCTTCACCTCGGCAAGGATCTGCGCGAAGTCGCGGGTCTTGTAGCCGCTTGAGGCTTTGATGGTGTTGCCGTGCATTGGGTCGGAGCTCCACAGCACCTGGCGGCCTTCGCGTTGCACGGTCTGGATCAGGCGCGGCAGGCCGTCTTCGACCTTGCCGGCGCCCATGCGCACGATCAGGTTGAGGCGGCCGGGATCGTTGTCTGGGTTGAGGATGTCGATCAGACGAATCAGCTCTTCGCTGGTCATGCTTGGGCCGACCTTGACCCCGATCGGGTTGCCAACACCGCGCAGGAACTCGACATGGGCGCCGTCCAACTGGCGCGTGCGGTCGCCGATCCAAAGCATGTGTGCCGAGCAATCGTAGAAACCGCCGGTGAGGCTGTCTTTGCGCACGAAGGCCTGCTCGTAGTTGAGCAGCAGCGCTTCATGGGCGGTGAAGAAGCTTGTCTCACGCAGTTGCGATGAGCCGTCCATGCCGCAGGCGCGCATGAAGGCTAGGGTTTCGTCGATGCGGCCAGCCAGTGCGTTGTACTTCTCACCAAGGTCGGAGTTGGCGATAAAGTCCAGGTTCCACTGGTGCACTTGATGCAGGTCGGCAAAGCCGCCCTGGGCAAAGGCGCGCAGCAGGTTGAGGCTGGCGGTGGACTGGTGATAGGCCTGTAGCAGCCGCTCCGGGTCAGGTACGCGGCTTTTTCCGTCAAAGCCGATACCGTTGACGACGTCGCCGCGGTAAGCG
>NKIE01000871.1 GCA_002256055.1 Pseudomonas sp. PGPPP3
CGTGGAGCGCGGACCGAATGCGGAACGTGTGTCCGAGTCCCGGAACGAAGCGCTCTTGAGCATGCCGATGAAGTCGACAGCCTCGACGTCGCCGCACACCGCAGCTAGCACGCCCGCCTTGTACCAGTGGACGAAGAACTCCTCGTTCAGGATGCCGCCGGTGTAGGCCACCTCGTCGTACAGGTCGACGTCGGTGCCGATGGCGATCATGGCTTTCAGGTGCTTCGGCTCCAGGCTGGCCGCCGCATGCTGGCTCATGGCGTAGTACGACATCCCCCAGAGGCCCACGTTGCCGTTGCACCAGGGCTGCTCGCCGGCCCAGTCGATCGCGTCGCGGAACGCCTCGGCGGTCTCGATGCCGAAGGGCGCCAGCGTTCCCGGGTTCTTGCCCGAGCCGGGGCCGTCCACCCGCATCACCACGTAGTCGTGCGGCACCCAGTCGACCGTGTTCACGGTCTCGTGGTTCTCGAACACCTGGCCTTCGGGGTTGCCGTGGAAGTAGCGCTCTTCCAGTTCTTCATGGGCGTCGAAGTCGGCGTCGTTGGCGATGGAGTGGTGATAGAACGCACGACCGTAGGGGCCGCAGTTCATGATGAC
>NKIE01000069.1 GCA_002256055.1 Pseudomonas sp. PGPPP3
TTTGGGTGTTGGCGTGCTTCACGGTGCCGGCTGAACCCGTCGTTGGGTAAGCAAAATCGAGCGGGTTGTACGCGTTAATCGGCCCCATACGCCGCTGCTGCGGCGGCCGATTTTGTTGGCTGCAGCCCGCATCGCCTCTGCGCTTTTACAGTTGTGCCTGTTAGGCAAAAAGCTTTTGCCTGAGTCAGTCTTGGTCGTATGCCGCTAGCTACCTATGCTGGGCGCCGAGTCTGACCGGCTTGGAAGCCCCGTGGCGAGTGTGCTTGGGGGCTGAGTGGGTGGTTGTGAGATCGCGGCAAACAGCTATGGGCTGAAGCTCCTTTTCGCGCCAACTCTTCCCGGTCCAGCCTCATCAAAATCCCGCTTTCCTAATGCAGTCAGCTTTGCCTCTGCTGGCCAGGCTGACTGCATTAGGTCTGTTCTAATAAGACCTAAAGGTAGTTTTATGAGTAAGCCATTGATCGCTCTTTCACTTTGTCGCTGGCAGCTGAAGGATCGCGACGAGGGTTGGTATCACCTGGTCGGCGAAAAGTATGTTCGCGCCATTACCAACTATGGGGCCTTTCCTTTCACGGTTCCGGCGTTGGCCGGTGATCTGGATATCGATACGGTGCTGGAGAATGTCTCCGGCGTGATCTTCGGCGGATCGATCTCGAATATCCACCCAAGTTTCTACGGCGATGACAGCGAAGGCGCCGGCCTGGAAGACCGCGACCGGGATGCCACGGTGTTCCCTCTGATGGCGGCTGCCATTGCGCGCGGCATTCCTGTACTGGGGATTTGCCGCGGCATCCAGGAAATGAACGTGTTGTTCGGCGGCACTCTGCACCGTCATGTGCACGAAGTCGGTGGTCGTTTGGACCATCGCGAAGTCGATGCGGAAGACGACGTTTGCTACGCCCCGATCCATAACGTCACCCTGACTGAAGGCGGTCTGCTGCACCGTTTGCATGGGGTGACCCAGTTGCGGGTGAACTCGTTGCACGGTCAGGGGATTGATCGGCTGGGCGAGGGGCTGCAAGTTGAGGCGGTGGCTGAAGACGGCCAGATCGAAGCCATCAGCGTCAAAGGCGCCAAGTCGTTCGCGGTCGGCGTGCAATGGCACCCGGAATATCACTCGAAAGAAAACCCGGATTACGACCTGTTCATTTCCGCCTTCCATAAAGCGGTTCAGGATTACGATCACAGTCGTTATGAGTGGCGAGCCAGTGCCTAATGCACAGGCGCCGCTGAACGATTGAAAACAAAAAGGCCCGTCGCGTGACGGGCCTTTTTATTTGGTGTCTTGCCGATTGTGCTGGGGGCTGTCTCGGCGCGCACGGTCGAGTCGCAATGGCGTGATATTCCGCTGCCCAATGATCCGCCGTGCCGCTTCACTCGTCGGGGCTGGGTGACGGTTCTTGAGTGTCTTTGCATGGCGCCGTGGAGTGAAAATCGCTAAGGTCACGAGGCAGTAGTGAAGCGTGCAGCGCTAGGCGCATGCTGACGTTGAAGCAGTGGCTGTTGCACGGGCGGGTCGCCCGGCGATGGTCTTTCGGGGGACGCGTGGCGAAGTATTTTTTCGGGCTGGGGTTGTTGCTGGCGGCTGTTCAGGTGTGGGCGAGCCCAGGCGTTGAGCTGAATGCCGCGGAGCGTGAGTATCTGCAAACGCTCGGTCCGGTGAGCCTGTGCATTGACCCGGACTGGGTGCCTTTTGAAACCCTCAATGCCCGTGGCGAGCATGAGGGCATCGCGGCGGATCTGCTGCGTTTGGCCGCCGAACGCGGTGGCGTGCAGTTGCAGCTGCACAAAACCCGTAACTGGGAGGCCTCGTTGGCGGCGTCCAAGGCTGGCGCTTGTCAGATGCTCAGCTTTCTCAATCAGTCGCCCGAGCGCGATGCTTGGCTGATTTTTACCCGTCCGCTGTTTACGGACGTGAATGTACTGATCTCCCGTGAGGAGCATCCCTTTGTGGTTGATCTGTCGGCTTTTGCCGGCAGTAGCCTGGCCTTGCCTGTTGGCACCTCGATTGAGGAACGGGTGCGCCGCGACTATCCGGCACTGCGCATTATCCATACTGACAGTGAGGCTCAGGCGCTGGCCCTGGTCAGTGAGCGCAAGGCCGATCTGACCATGCGCTCGCTGACGGTGGCGGCCTACACGATCAAGAAAGAGGGCTGGTTTAACCTGAAAATCGCCGGCCAGGTGCAGGGCTACGACAACCTGTTGCGGGTTGGGGTGAGCAAGGACCAGCCGCTGCTGCGCGATATTCTCGATAAGGCCATCGCCACCATCACGCCGGCGGAGTTGAATCAGATCGTCAATCGGCACGTGTCGATCAGTGTGGTGGCCGCCACGGATTACCGCCTGCTGCTGCAGGTCTTTGTGGTGTTCCTGGTGATATCGCTGACCAGCTTGTTCTGGGTGGTCAAACTGCGCCGTGTGAACCGTCAGTTGCAGGTCAAATCGCAGACCGATGCGTTGACCGGTCTGGCCAATAGAGACGCACTGGACAGTCGGTTTGCCCAGTTTCTGGAGCAGGCGCGGCGCTATAAGCGGCCGCTGACGGTGATGATGCTCGACATCGATCACTTCAAACGGGTCAATGACGAGCTTGGGCATCAAAGCGGCGATCAGGTGCTGCGCGAGTTTGCTGCGTTGTTGTGCAATTGCGCGCGCGGTTGTGATTTCTTGGGGCGCTGGGGTGGTGAGGAATTTCTGTTGCTGTGCCCGGAAACCTCGCTGGCTCAGGCGGTGACCTTTGCCGAGCGGATCTGCGCGCGTTCGCGCAGCCATGTGTTTGCCACTAAGCGGTCGCAGACCTTGAGTATCGGGGTGGCCGAACTCGGCCCTGACGACACCATGGACAGCCTCATCCAGCGCGCCGACGCCGGGCTGTATGAAGCCAAGCATCTGGGCCGCGATCGGGTGTGCTCGGCCTAGATGCTCTGCCTCGAATAGCCTGCTGGCAGCTTCTACACTGTAAAAAAACGTCGCGTCGAGCGCCCTGCCCATGCACGAAACCACTCGCCTTAAGCGCCGCAAACTGGATGTGTCGCAGTTGGAAATCGGCATGTTCGTCTGCGACGTGGACCGACCATGGCGGGAAACGCCGTTCCTGTTTCAGGGCTTTCCGTTGCTCACGGTGCAGGACCTGCGCGCGGTGCAGGCGTGCTGTCAGTACGTATTTATCGACGAGTACCAACGCGTCAAAGTCAGCCTCAAGGCGCCGGTCAGCCACCTCGACGCGCCGGCACCGACGTCGCACAAGCGGGCCCCGTTATCGCAGGAGATGCAGCAGGCTCGGCGCAATCGCGATAAGAGCTCGGCGCTGATCAAAGATGTGTTCTTCGAGATCCAGCTCGGTCGTGGCATCAACACCGCCGCCTGCCGTGAGCTGGTGCACGACAACCTGCAGAGTTTGCTGCGCAACGAGAGTGCGATGCTCTGGTTGACCCGCATGAAGAGCCAGGACGAGTACACCAGCCAGCATTGTCTGTCGGTGTCGATCATGGCCATGGGCTTTGGCCACCATTTGGGCTTGCTCGGTGAGAGTCTGGAGCAGTTGGGTATCAGCGGTCTGTTGCATGACGTGGGCAAGATCAGCATCGATCCGTTGGTGTTGAACAAACCGGGCAAGCTGACCGCCGAGGAGTTCGAGCTGATGAAGCAGCACGCCGTGCGCGGCTACAAGCTGCTGCTCAGCCATCGTGACCTGCCATCAATTGCCATCGACGTGGCCCACGGGCACCACGAACGGCTCGACGGGCAGGGCTACCCGCGCGGTCTGGGGGCGGCGCAGATTGCCTACTTCACTCGCATCATCAGCATCATCGATTGCTTCGATGCGATTACCAGCAACCGCGTGTATGACCGCGCGCGCACGGTCAAGGATGCCTTCAAGGTGCTGATGGAGTGCCGCGACAGTCACTTCGACGCGGAGTTGGTGATGCGTTTTATCGAGTGGCTGGGGATCTTCCCGGTTGGCACTCTGGTGGAGCTGCATACCGGCGAGGTGGGACTGGTGCTGGAGAAACACCCGAAGCTGCAACTACGGCCTAAGGTGGTGGTGCTGGTCGATCGCGATGGCGAGCGCTGCTCGCCGCGCTTTCTCAATTTGGCAAAAATCTGCACCGACGAGCAGTCACAGCCTTATCGCATCACCGCTTGCCTGCCCGATGGCGCACTGGGGCTGAGCATGTGTGATCCGCAGGTGCAGGCATTGCTCGATAATCGTGAGCTGGCCAGCCTCGACGACGAAGCCGAAGTGTCCGATCTGTTGGCGCATTGGCAGCGGCACAGCGTCGAGTAATGCTGTGCCTGGCAAGGCCATTTTGCCCATCGACAGCTCTGGCTGGGCAGACCTGGGCTTATCGTTAAAATCGAACGACCCCTTCTTTTTTTAGCAATTTCAAGTGCTACCGGTTGGCCTGTATAAAAACCGGCATCCCCTCTCGCCCTGGCTTGGCAACTGCCACCGGCACTTGTGCCGGCATTGCTGCAGCGGTGCCGTGCTCACGGTTTGGTTGGGGGCCGCGCTTCTAACAACAACAAAAGGTAGTGCTATGAAAAATGCCCTGAAAGTCGCCCTGACCAGCCTGGTGCTGGCTCCCTGGGGAACCAGCCAGGCCGTCCAGTTGAACGAGGATTTCAGCCTCTATCTCACCGCCAGCGCCTTGAGCGACTATCGCCTCTTCGGCGTGTCGCAGACCAAGGAAAACGCCGCCTTGCAGGGCCAGGCCACGCTGTTCCATTCCAGTGGGCTGTACGCCGGTGGCTGGGCCTCCAACGTCGACTTCGAGGACGGTGATCTGGTCCCGGGCAACGAGGCCAACAGCGAGCAGCGCGCCTATGTCGGCTACCTGCATAGCTTCAACGAGGACCTCAAACTGAACGTCGGCTACATCCAGTACATGTATCCCGGCCAGAGCAGCGCCAACTACAGCGAGCGCTACGCGGTGCTCGATGCTTACGGTGCCAAGTGGCAGAGCTACTACTCGACCAACGTCTTCGAGGAGGAAGTGTTCTGGTACAACAGCCTGGGTTACACCTTCAAGCTGCCGCAGGAGGTTTCGCTGTTCGTCAATTACGGCCTGGCCGACTACAAGGATCCGCTGTTCGATGACTTCACCGACAACAGTTACAACGACTGGGAAGTGAAGCTGAGCAAGACGATGTTCAATCTGGATTGGTCGCTGAGCTACATCGACACCAATATCGACGATGACACCTGTTCGGCCTTCTGGGGCAAGGCCAGTTACTGCAGCGCCACCGCCGTTCTGGGCGTCAGCAAAACCTTCTGATCGCGCCTGGCGCGTACCTGTGTGACGGTGTTGCGCCGTCACTGTCGTGCGGCCTCCGGTGTGGAGGCCGCACGGCTTTCGCCGCGTCCGCGGCCAGCCACTGAATGCCGCGTTGCCCATGCCTGATTGCGTGTTGGGCAAGCGCCGCGTCCTGCGTTTTGCCACAATGCGCGTCCTCGCCTAAGTCTAAGGATTTTTCCCATGCCTGCCTGGAGTCTGCTTGAGTGGCTGGAAGCGCTGAGCTATCTGGTCACTATCGTCGGCTTGCCGTTCGCCATTGGCGTGTTTCTTTTCGAGCAGCGTGAAGAGCGGCAGAACGAGGAAGAAAGCATCTACCAGAACCTTTCAGATGAGTACGCCGACTTTCTGCGCCTGGTGCTGGAGCATGCTGACTTGCAGCTGCGTTCCAAACCTCGCACCGAGGCGCTGACGGCCGAGCAGGAAGAGCGCCGCCTGCTGCTGTTTGATCTGCTTGTCTCGTTGTTCGAGCGTGCCTACCTGCTGGTGTACGAGGATGACATGAACCGCAAGCAGGCGCGCTTGTGGCAATCATGGGAGGACTACATGCACTTCTGGTGTCAGCGCGAGGATTTTCGAGCCTTGTTGGTCGAGATGCTCGACGGCGAGGACCCGGACTTCTCCCAGCACTTGCTGGGCATTGCCGAGCGCGAAGCGCGTGCCGCCGGCGATCCGCGCGTGCGCGACTAAGCGCTGGACTGGCCGCCATTCTCTGTGTGGCAGGTGCCTCGCCGCGGGGCATGCGCCTAGCCTGAGTTCGTACCTCCTAGATTGTTCCTTTGGCTGATTTTGTGACCTGGTCGGCAGGTCGCTGGCGCAGCAATTGCGTGTGTCTGGCGGGGTTTCCCCGGCTCGGTGAACTATCGATTTAATCGAACAGGCCTTTCAGTATTTGCCATTGGTTGCTCGTGCAAACGCCGTCTAGCCTCAGCCCGATCCGGAATACCCCTGCCTGGTTACCGAGCTGCGCGTGCATCCGTATGGATTGCCGACGCCCGTTGTTCCTGGCCGCTCTATACATCCCGAAAAAATAACAATGGAGATTGGTAGAAGATGGCACGTACTTCCTTGCTTCGACGTTTGCAGGCGCTCAGTCACTTGGCTGGCGCAACCTCGGAACCCGGCATCGAGTATGCCGAGGCGGTTAGTCAGCAGCGCTCGCGCCGTGATGTGTTGAAAGCCGCTGGCGTGCTGGGGGCGGTGGCTGTCAGTGCCAGCCTGCCGGGCGTGGCCAAAGCGGTGGCCTTGGGGAATGGTAATGGCGGCTCCACTGTCTGCGTGATTGGGGGCGGGCTGGCAGGGTTGGCAGCGGCGTACGAACTGCAAAAGGTCGGGGTTACAGCCACGGTGTTCGAGGCCGCAACGCGTCTGGGTGGGCGCTGCTTCAGCAACCGCAGCACCTTTCCGGGGCAGGTGGCCGAGAACGGTGGCGAGCTGATCGATACCTATCAGGTGGAGATCCTCAAACTGGCCGCGGAACTGGGCCTGGTCGTCGATGACCTGCAGGTCTACGACGAGACGATCGGCGGGCAAGACATCTACTACTTCCAGGGCCAGCGCTATTCGGTGGAGCAGGCCTACACGGACTTCAAGGCGATCCAGAAACAGCTGAACACTGAGGTGGCCAAGGCGCCGTTCCCGACTCAGTGGAACAACTACACCGAGCGCGGTCGTGAACTGGATCAGATGACCATTACCCAGTGGATCAACCTGTATGTGCCGGGCGGCATCACCTCGCGCCTGGGGCGCTTGCTGGATGTGGCCTACGAGATCGAATACGGTGCAGCATGCAGTCAGCAGAGCGCCCTGAATCTGGTCTACCTGCTGGGCTACTCCAAGCAGAACTCGCTGCAGATGTTCGGCGAGTCCAACGAGCGCTTCCATATTCGCGGTGGCAACGATCAGCTGGTCAGTGGCATGGCCGCGCGCCTGAGCAGCAACCAGCTGAAGCTCGGCCATGAACTGACCCGCATCAGCCTCAACCCGGACGCCAGTTATACCCTGGACTTCAATACACCCAGCGGGCCGCTGCGGCTGATCAGCCAGCATGTGGTGATTGCTATCCCGTTCAACATCCTGCGCAGTTCTGTTGACTTCAGTGCTGCAGGTTTCGATGCGCTCAAGCTCAAGGCCATTCGTGACATCCCGATGGGCAACAGCAGCAAGTTCCAGTTGCAGTTCCGTAATCGCATCTGGCGCCAGCAGAACAGCAATGGCGCGACCTATTCCGATACGGGTTACCAGGACACCTGGGAAGTGACCCGGGCCCAGGCTGGCACCGAGGGCATTCTCAACAACTTCACCGGTGGCGCCACGGCGGTGGCGGCTAACAACGGCTCACTGGAGCAAAAGGCCGCGCAGTTTCTCGGGCAGTTGGAGCGGGTCATTCCTGGTATCACTAACGAGTGGAATGGCCGGGTGATTCTCAACTACTGGCCGGGCTATAAGTGGACCAAGGGTGCTTACGCCTACTTCGCGCCGGGCAACTACACCAGCTTTGTCGGCTACGAAGGCGTGCGTCAGGGCAACTGCCATTTCTGTGGCGAGCACACCTCGGTGGAGTCCCAGGGCTATCTCAATGGTGCGGTAGAAACAGGGCAGCGCTGCGCCAGTGAGATTATTGCGGACCTCAAGGGACGCAGCGTCGCGTAGCGTTCTTGGTACTCAAGCCCGGACCTGCAGCGCGCAGCTCCGGGCTTTTTTATGGGGCATGCAAAAGCTGTTGGTGGAGCGTGTGCTGCGGCTGCAGGCGGTTATATCGCTGCGCATTCCTTAAGGGGTTCAGGCGTGCGTTGGTGCCAATGGTCAGCGTCGGGAGGGCATGCCGCACCGCAGGATGGCCAGGCGTTTTGCGTTGATTAGCGAGTGCGGGGGGGCAGGTCGCGATGAGTGCGGTGGAGAGCTGCCGTGTTTACTGCTTATTGCGCTCGGCCCTGACTTCGCACTGCATTTCTGGTGCTTGGTAGCCCCACACCACCACGGCTTTGCCCTGATGCTCCCAGAAGGATTCATTGCGACCCTGGTAGCGGCTGCCGCTGGCGGAGACCTCTTGCAGCATCAGTGAGGTGCTGTCGCCGAACTCCACCACCGCGCTAGCGGGATCTGTGGGGTAGAAGGTGGCGACGACTTCCTTGGCCGGTTGCCCATCGCAGCTATAGAACACCGGCCCCGTCGCCGGGAGCAGGGCGTAGCGAGCTTGCAGTTCGGCAATTCGCATACGGTAGTTGTCGCTGACGCAGAGCGATTTGTCTTTGGCTTTCCAGCAATCGTTACGACCTTTGATCCAGCCGCGCTGCTCGGCTTTCAGCAGCGGCGGGTGCTCGTTTACGGCTTTGGCGCTGGCTTGCTGATAAACCTTGGCCAGGCGCTGGTCGAGCTCGCCCAGGCTCGGGGTCTTGCAGATCAGGGCTTCGATACTGCCGGTGGGCACTTTGGTGCAGTTAAAACTTGGCTCGGCGGCTTGGCTGCTGAGCAGGGGTAGGCCGGCCATGGTCAGGAGCAGTAGGTGTTGGCGTGTTGTCATGGGGAAGCTCCGGTCGCAGGGGCGGCTGTGCCGCTGGTTGTCGAATGCGCCTGGCGCGCTGGTTTACGCCATGTTGTCAGGGTGCCCAGACAATTCAAGTCTGCGATTGCTGGGTGTGCTTACTGCCAGCGCTGCAGAATAGGTGTCAGGGCGTCGCGCTGTTGCAGGCGTTTCAGCGCGGCTGCGAACGCCCCGGCGCGGTCACTATCACCTTTTTTGAACGCTACATAACGGGGCATTTCAACCAGGGGGTTGGGCATGATGTGCACGTTGTCGTCGGCCCGTTGTTCGTGCACGTAATGCCGAGGGTTTTGCGCACTGATGTCGCGGGACAGGTCGGCCTGGTCAAAGGCAGATTCGTAGGCATAGCCACGCACCTGACCGATCACGTAGGGCTGCAGTTCGTCGAGGCTGTGCCAGTTTTGCAGGGCGATTTTGCGGGTGGTCATGAATACCGTGGAGCCGCTGCGGATTGGGCCGACCAGCTCGTACTGAGCCTGGCGCTCTGGTGTGCCGGCAAATTGGAAGGCCATCTCGGCGGCGCCAGTGTCGAGTAGGCGCTTGACCCGGGCCCATGGGTATAAACGCAGCTGATAGTCGATCTTGGCTTCGGCCAGTATCGCGCTGACCAGCTCGACATCTAGGCCGCGTGGCGTGTTGTCATCGCCTTGGACAAAGCTGTAAGGGGCGAACTGTTCGTCGCCGATGACCCGCCAAGTTTCGGCCACTGTGGTGGTGCTGAGGACAAGCGATAGGCAGAGCATCAGATAGCGCATAAACACCTCCGGCGCACGTACGTGCTGGCGACAACGTACCAGCAAGTATTGGGCCGTGGTGTTACAGGCTAGCGTATTGCTCGCCAGTTGCGCGCTGATCTCGGCTAGGCGTGCACCGCTGTTGTGCGCACTAGGTGTTTTCCGCGGCGCGCTTGCACTGCGCCTGCAGGGCGGCCCAGCCATCGGCACCGAGTTTTTCCAAGGTTTCGATATTGGCTTC
>NKIE01000914.1 GCA_002256055.1 Pseudomonas sp. PGPPP3
TGAACAAACTGGACGAAGCCGGTATCGTTTACGTAGGTGCTGAAGTTGGCGCTGGCGACATTCTGGTCGGTAAGGTCACTCCGAAAGGCGAGACCCAGCTGACTCCAGAAGAGAAGCTGTTGCGTGCCATCTTCGGTGAGAAAGCCAGCGACGTTAAAGACACTGGCCTGCGCGTACCGACCGGTACCAAAGGCACCGTAATTGACGTACAGGTCTTCACCCGCGACGGCGTTGAGCGTGACTCGCGCGCCCTGTCGATCGAGAAGAGCCAGCTCGACGAGAGGCGCCGTGATTGACGACGCTTTCCTCGACGGTCTGGAGCGTGGCCAGTGGTTCAAGCTGCGCATGGCAGAAGATGCCCTCAACGAACAGCTGGAAAAGGCTCAGGCTTACATCGTTGATCGTCGCCGTCTGCTGGATGACAAGTTCGAAGACAAGAAGCGCAAGCTGCAGCAGGGCGATGACCTGGCACCGGGCGTACTGAAGATCGTTAAGGTCTACCTCGCCATCAAACGCCGCATCCAGCCGGGCGACAAGATGGCCGGTCGTCACGGTAACAAGGGTGTGGTCTCCGTGATCATGCCGGTTGAAGAC
>NKIE01000070.1 GCA_002256055.1 Pseudomonas sp. PGPPP3
AAAGCCCTGCACGCACGGGTGATCAACACCGAGTTCAAAGACCTGAAAAACGGCCAGTACAAAATCATCAGTTTCTACGCCAAGAAGGCCCGCGGCCTGATGGCGCGCTATGTGATCAAGGAACGCCTGCAAGACCCGGCCGGCCTCAAGGACTTCAACGCCCAGGGCTACCGTTTCAGCAGCGAGCACTCCAAGGCCGATAGCCTGGTGTTTCTGCGCGACCACGCCGACGACTGAGCCACCCTCAAACTTCTCTTTCCCAAGGACTCTTGCATGACCCAGCCTGTCGCCCTGATCACCGGTTGTTCCAGCGGCATCGGCCGCGCCCTCGCCGACGCCTTTCAGGCTGCCGGCTATTGCGTCTGGGCCAGCGCCCGTAAAGCCGAAGACCTGGCCGCCCTGAGCGCCGCAGGCTTTACCGCGGTGCAACTGGACGTCAATGACGGCCTGGCCCTGGGCCAGTTGGCCGAACGCCTGAAAGCCGAAGCCGGTGGCCTCGACGTGCTGATCAACAACGCCGGTTACGGCGCCATGGGGCCGCTGCTGGATGGCGGCGTTGAGGCCCTGCGCAAGCAGTTCGAGACCAACGTCTTTGCTCTGATCGGCGTGACCCGCGCGTGCTTTCCGCTGCTGCGCCAGAACAAGGGCTTGGTGGTGAATATCGGCAGCGTCTCCGGCGTGCTGGTTACCCCGTTTGCCGGCGCCTACTGCGCCAGCAAGGCGGCCGTGCAGGCGCTCTCTGATGCCCTGCGCATGGAGCTGGCGCCATTCGCCATTGAGGTCATGGAAGTCCAACCCGGCGCGATCGCCTCCAGCTTCGGCAGCAACGCCAGCGCCCAGGCAGAACAACTGCTGGACGAAGCCTCACCCTGGTGGCCGATCCGTGATGGCATCCGCGCCCGCGCCAATGCCTCCCAGGACCACCCGACGCCGGCCAGCGAGTTTGCCCGTGACCTGCTCGCCGCCGTGCAAAAACGCCGGCGCCCGCATTTGCTGCGCCTGGGCAACGGCAGCCGCGCCCTGCCCCTACTCGCCGCCCTGGTGCCCAAGGCCTGGCTGCAAGCCGGTTTGAAAAAGCGCTTCGGCCTCAATCGCAGCCTGTAGGGGACGCCATGCACGAACCCACGCCCACCGACGTTGCAGTCAGCCGCCTGGCCCTGAGCGGCGTTGCTGCAGTGATAGTGCTCAACCTGCTGATGCGCAGCCTGGTGCACCTGGGCGGCGTGATTACCACACTGCTGATCGCCAGCGCCGTCGGCTTCGGCATGGCCCGCTGGTTTGCCTGGCGACAGCAGCGCCCACCCAGCAGCAGTGAACGTCTGCGCCTACTCGGCGTTTATGGCGGCGTACTGGCGTTGCTCTACCTCGGTTTGCTCGGCCTGATGGTACTCAAAGACGAACCAGGGCCCATGGGCCTGTTGCTGTTCGGCTTGCACTATTTTTGCTATCCCTTACTGGCCTGGCTGGCGTTAGCCGGGCACAACGGGCGACGAAAAATCTAGCTGTCGGCGCGCAGCAGGCGCGAGGGGCGTTGAGATGACAACAGAGCCACGCAAGCCATCAGCTATGCTGACAAGAGAAGCGCCAGCGCCTCTCTCTCCCCTGCAAGACGCCGAGTAGTTCTCATGGGATCAGCTGTCACCCGTCGCCATTTCAATCTGGCCCGCCGCATTCAGTTGCAGATCGGCCTGGTGATTGCTCTGGCGATCATTGCCGTGACCTGGCTCAGCTACCAAACCAGCATGCGCAGCCTGCGCCAGCAAGCGCTCGACAGCCTGCGCAGTGAGGTTTCGTCGCGCACCCAGTTCGACTCCGATGTGTTTATCCAAGCCGAACAGAACACCTACCTGCTGCGCGATGAATACCTGCGGCGCCTGCAGGAACAGGCCGGACAAGACCCGAAGATCGAATTTGACCACTGGTTCGTGCGCTATGCCGACGGCCTGATTCGCGTCCGCCCGGAGTTGGATGACTTCAAGCGCCAGCCCACCATTTACATTCGTGCCCAGGTTGAGTTGAACGACGATATCCGCCGCCAGGTACTCGTGGCCTTCAAGCTGCTGCGCGAGTGGGGCGCGCCGATGACCATGCGCTACTACTCGGCCTACATCGACTTGCCCGGCGTCGCCCTGATCATGTATTCGCCCTCGGTCAACTGGGGCCAACAAGCGGACAGCAGCAGCAACAACTTCGACTACCCACCGGTGCGCAACTCAGCCCCCGACCGCAATCCTCAACGCCTGAACAGCTGGACCGAGGTCTACTACGACGACAAGGCGAGTATCTGGATGCTCTCCAGCATCACCCCAGTGGACCAGCACGGCCAGTGGCTGGGCACCGTATCCCAGGACATTGCCATCGACGCCCTGCTGCAACGCACCACCGAAGAGCATGGCAGCGACAGCTACAACCTGATCATCGACGGCCAGCAGCGCCTGATCGCCCACCCGCAGTTGATGGACAAAATCCACCTCTCGGCGGGCAGCCTGCAATTGGACAACATGGCCGACCCGCTGCTGCACGACATCACCCAGCTGACCCAGTCCCTCACACAATGGCCCAGCATACTGACCTCCAGCGACGGCAAGTATTACCTCGGTATCGGGCGTATTCATGGGCCCAACTGGGCATTCATCAGCGTCTACCCCAAAGCTCGACTGGAAGAAAAAGCCTTCGCCTCCGCCAGTACCATTCTGATCGCAGGCCTGGTTGGCCTGGTCATTGAACTGCTGTTGTTGGCCTGGATCGTTCGCCATCAGGTCGCCCGCCCGCTGGGCCAGTTGCAACGCGCCACACATTTGTTGGCCGCCGGCGCGCCGAACCCGCCCCAGCCCACCCGCCGCCGAGATGAACTGGGCAAGCTGGCACGCAGCTTTGTGGCCATGGCCGACAAGCTGCGTGCTCGCGATGAGGCCCTGACCATACGGGCCAGCGAACTGGAGCATGAGATCCAGCAGCGCCAGGAATCCGAGCTGGCCCGCCAGCGGCTGGCCGAACGCCTGTCGATTGCCGCCGAAGCCGCCTATCTGGGTGTCTGGGAGTGGGACGTCGGCAGCCAGCATGCCTCCTGGGACGCCCAGACTTATCGGCTCTACGGCCTTGAGCCGTTCAGCGTGGACTCCAGCCAGGACGCCTGGCTGGCGCTGCTCGCCGAGGACGAGCGGGCGCGCCTGCGGCACCTCCTGCGCACCTGCATCGACGGCCCCCACTCCCGCCATGAAACCGAGTACCAACTGACCTGGGCCAACGGCGAAGTGCATCACCTGTCGTGCATCTGCCATGTGAGCTTCGACCACCACGGCCAAGCCTGCCGTCTGACCGGCGTGCAGGTGGACATCACCGAGCGCAGGCTGGCCGAACAACGCATCCTGCACATGGCCACCCATGATTCGCTGACCGGGCTGGCCAATCGCCTGTTGCTCACCGACCGCCTGCAACAGGCGATCCTGGCCAATGAGCGCCAGCCACAGCAGGTCGCCCTGTTGTTTATCGACCTCGACCATTTCAAGCAGATCAACGACACCCTGGGCCACAGCCTGGGCGACGAACTGCTGAAAGCCGTCGGCCAACTGCTTGGCGCACAACTGCGCAAGGGCGACACCCTGGCGCGCTTCGGCGGCGATGAATTTGTCATCCTGCTGCCGCAACTGGCGCGCAGCGAAGATGCCATCGAGCTGGCCGATAATATCCTCCACAGCCTGGCTAATGCGCTGCTGGTGGAGGGTGCCAGCCTGACCATCACACCCAGCATCGGCATTGCCCTGCACCCCCACGACGGTCTGAATGCCGAAACCCTGCTGCGCAATGCCGACATCGCCATGTACCGGGCCAAGGCTCAGGGGCGCAACAGTTACCAGTGCTACACCGCCGACATGGGTGAACTGGCCAGCGAGGTGCTGCGCTTGGAGATCGCCCTGCGCCAGGCCATCGACAAGCAGCAGTTCGAACTTTACTACCAGCCCAAGGTGGCTGCCGCCAGCCAGCACATCATTGGAGCCGAAGCACTGATTCGCTGGAACCGCCAAGGCCACGGGCAGATTGCCCCAGACAAGTTCATCCCGTTTGCCGAACAGCGCAACTTGATCCTGGGCATCGACCAGTTCGTCCTGCGCCAAGCCTGCACTCAGTTACGCGAATGGCTGGACGCCGGCATACCGGGCCTGCCGGTAGCGGTCAACCTGTCATCGGCACACTTCGCCCGCGAGTTTCTGCTGATCGAATTGCAGGCGCTGCTCGACGAATTCGCCCTGCCCGCAGGCCTGCTTCAACTGGAGGTCACCGAAGGCCTGCTGTTGCAGGAAAGCAGCACCGTGCACAACAACCTTGCCGGCCTGAGGCAGATGGGCATCAAGATCAGCCTGGACGACTTTGGCACCGGCTACTCGTCGCTGTCCTACCTGCACCGCTTCCCGGTTGATCAGTTGAAGATCGACCGTTCCTTCATCAGCAGCCTGAGCAGCGATGACCCCGACGCACCGCTGGTCAGCGCTATTATCAGCATTGGCCATAGCCTCAATCTGTCGGTGATTGCCGAAGGGGTGGAAAGCGCCGAGCAAGCCCAGTTGCTGCACCGTCTCAACTGCGACGAGTTGCAGGGCTACTACTTCTCCCGACCGCTACCGGCGGCGGACTACGCCAAACTGCTAAAGCCGGAGGCTTAAGCCGGCGCCAGCTGTGGCTTGGGCCGGCGAAACACCAGGATATTGCCGAGCATCACCAGCAGCAGACCGAGCAAGGCTGGCGGCGTCCATTGATAGCCCTCGACCATGGCAGAGATATTCAGCGCCACCAACGGGAACAGCACCGTGCAATAGGCCGCGCGCTCCGGGCCCATGCGCCCGACCAGGGTCAGGTAGGCGGTAAAGCCGATCACCGAACCGGGAATCGCCAGGTACAGCAGCGAGCCGATATAGCGCGTGCTCCAGTCGATCTCCAGCGGCGTACCGCTGACCAGGCAGTAGCCAATCAGCAGGATGGCGCCGTAGGCCATGCTCCAGGCATTGGTGCTCAGTGGGCGGTAACCGGCCTTCTGCTGCAGGCTGGAGAGCAGGTTGCCGGCAGAAAAACACAGGGTGCCCAGCAGCGATAAACCCAGCCCCAACAACGTCTCCCGGCTGGCCTCATGGCCGGCCAACTCCGGCCAGAACAACAGGCCCAGGCCGCCCAGCCCCAGAGCACCGCCGGCCAGCACATTGGCGGCAATCCGCTGGCGCAGGAACAGCCGCGCATTCAGCGCATTCCATAGCGTGGCAGTGGAAAACACCACGGCGATCAGGCCACTGGGGATCCACTGGCTGGCGGTGTAGAAGCACAGAAAATTCAGGCTGAACAAACACAGACCCTGGGCCAGGCACAGCCCCTGAGTACGCCGATCCAGGCGCTGCAAACCGCCGCTGAGCAGCAGCACGGCAAACAGCACCAGCGCCGCCAGGGCAAAGCGATAGGCGATGGAGGCGGCCAGCGCCACCTCACCCAATTGCAGTTTGATGGCGATCCAGGTGGTGCCCCAGATCAGCACGGTCAACAGATACAAAAACAGGTTCATCAGACGGCTCCCAATCACGAAGCCAAAGTCTGCGCCGCCCAGGCCAGGCGCACTTGCACAAAGTTGCGCTTATCTAGGGGCTGTCACCCCATGCCGCGGCAAGCCGATTGAGATCAGCGCCGCCAGCAACACGAATGCCGAGGAAATCCACAAACACGCCTCCAGACCGTGCGCTTGATACACCCAGCCCGACAGCAAGGTGCCGAGCAGGCGACCGAGGGCGTTGGACATGTAGTAGAAGCCCACGTCCAGCGAAACGCCATCGGCCTTGGCATAGCTGACAATCAGGTAGCTGTGCAGCGAGGAGTTGACCGCAAACAGCGCGCCGAACAGCAGCAAGCCGCCGATCAGCACCCACTGGGCCGGCAACGGGCTGCCCAGGCCCAGGGCAATCGCCGCCGGCAACCCGGCCAGCAGCAAAGCCCAGACAAACGCCGCCCGACCATCCGGCAGCTCACCGCTGGCCTTGCCGGTGATGCGCGGCGCGAAGGACTGCACCACGCCATAACCGATCACCCAGGTGGCGAGAAACCCACCCACCTGCCAGAAGTCCCAACCGAACACGGCGGACAGGTACACCGGCAACGCCACCACAAACCACACATCGCGGGCACCGAACAGAAACAGCCGGGCGGCAGAAAGAATGTTGATTGCCCGGCTCTTGGACAGGATGTCGCGAAACTTCGGGTTGCCGCTGGCCTTGCCCAGGTCCTTCTGCAACAGCCACAAGCTGGCCAGCCAGATCAGCGCCAGCACGGCAGCCATGGCCAACACCGCACCGGCAAAGCCCAGCAGCGCCAGCAACGCGCCGCCGAGGAAAAAGCCCACGCCTTTGAGGGCGTTCTTCGATCCCGTGAGAATCGCCACCCACTGGTACAACCTGCCCTGCTCGCCATCCGGCACCAGCAACTTGATCGAGCTTTTCGCACTCATCTTGTTCAGGTCTTTGGCGATCCCCGACAGTGCCTGGGCGCCCATCACCCAGGGGATGGTCAGCCAGGCCGCCGGCACGGTGAGCATCAGCAAGGCGCCCACCTGCAGGCCGAGGCCGATGTTCATGGTGCGATTCAGGCCCAGCCGCGCCCCCAGATAACCGCCCAGCAGATTGGTGACCACACCAAAGATTTCATAGAACAGAAACAGCGCGGCAATCTGCAGCGGCGTGTAGCCGAGGCTGTGAAAATGCAGCACCACCAACATGCGCAAGGCACCGTCGGTGAGGGTAAAAGCCCAGTAGTTGCCGGTTACCAGCAGGTATTGGCGAACATCGGGGGTCAGGCGGGATAAAGCGTGCATCGGGTGATTCCTGAATATGCTGTGCCCCCGCCCTTCCCCCGCGCAGAGTGGGGGCTGGGCCGAGGGCCGTGCTCAGCCGGCCAAACCCACCAGCCGCGCCAGTTCCACGGTGCGGTTGGCGTAACCCCACTCGTTGTCGTACCAGGCGTAAATTTTCACCTGGGTGCCGTTGATGACCATGGTCGACAGCGCGTCGATGATCGACGAGCGCGGATCTGTGCGGTAATCGATGGATACCAGCGGCCGCTCTTCATAACCGAGAATCCCGGCCAGCGAACCCTCCGCCGCCGCCTTGAACAAGGCGTTGACCTCCTCCGCAGTGGTCGCACGCTCAACCTCAAATACACAGTCGGTCAGTGAGGCGTTGGCCAGCGGCACACGCACGGCGTGGCCATTCAGTTTGCCGCGCAGCGCCGGGAAGATCTCGGCAATTGCAGTGGCCGAACCAGTGCTGGTCGGGATCAGGCTCATGCCCGAAGCCCGGGCGCGACGCAGGTCCTTGTGCGGCTGGTCGAGGATGCTCTGCGGGTTAGTAAGGTCGTGGATGGTGGTGATCGAACCGTGGCGAATGCCCAGGTGTTCGTGGATCACTTTGACCACTGGTGCCAGGCAGTTGGTGGTGCAGGAGGCGGCGGTGACGATGCGGTGCACCGCTGGGTCGAACAGGTCCTGGTTGACCCCCATCACCACGTTCAAGGCGCCGGCCTCTTTCACCGGGGCGCTGACCACTACGCGCTTCACACCTTGATCGAGATAGCCCTGCAGCACCGCCACCGTCTTCATCTTGCCGCTGGCCTCAATGACCAGGTCGCAGCCCGACCAGTCGGTGTCGGCGATGGCCTTGTTGGCCGTGACCTTGATCGACTTGCCGCCGATCACAATGCACTCGCCAGCATGGCTGGCCTCATGCTGCCAACGGCCATGCACCGAATCGAAATTGAGCAGATGGGCGTGGGTCGCCGCATCGCCAGCCGGGTCGTTGATCTGCACGAACTCCAGCTCTGGCCAGCCCCAGGCCGCGCGCAGGGCCAGGCGGCCGATGCGGCCGAAACCGTTGATACCCACTTTGATGGTCATACACTGCTCCTTAAATGGAAGATTGATTAACCCGCTTCGACAGCTGCTCGGCCGACTCCTTGCGCTCGGAGTAGCGGTCCACCAGGTAGTCCGCCTGCCCACGCAGCAGCAGGGTGAACTTGACCAACTCCTCCATCACATCCACCACCCGGTCGTAATAGGCCGAGGGCTTCATTCGACCGGCGTCGTCGAACTCGAGAAACGCCTTGGCCACTGACGACTGATTGGGGATGGTGAACATGCGCATCCAGCGCCCGAGCACGCGCATCTGGTTCAGCGCGTTGAAGGATTGCGAACCGCCGGACACCTGCATCAGCGCCAGGGTCTTGCCCTGGCTCGGACGCACGGCGCCCATGCTCAGCGGAATCCAGTCGATCTGCGACTTGAACACCCCGGTCATCGCCCCGTGGCGTTCCGGCGAGCACCACACCTGGCCTTCCGACCACAGCACCAGCTCGCGCAGTTCCTGCACCTTGGGGTGACTGTCCGGCGCGTCGTCCACCTGCGGCAGACCGCTGGGATTAAAGATCCGCGTTTCCGCGCCCATGGCCTGCAGCAAGCGCGCCGCCTCAAAGGTCAGCAGGCGACTGAACGAACGCTCGCGGTTGGAGCCGTACAGGAGCAGGATGCGCGGCGGATGGGCCACCGTCGGTACGCTGGCGAGCTTATCGGCACTGGGTCGGTCAAACAGCTCAAGGTCGAGGTGCGGCAAGTGATCATCGGTCATAAACAGTCCTGGCAAAGTGGCTCCCTGATTCAGCAGCACAGCGCTTGGCGCTGCGGTCGATCGGCCATGGCCTGCAGCCTGGCGACATCCGCTTGCAGCCAATCACCGTTGGCCTGCGCCACGTTCTCCAACAGTTGCCGCGCCCAGGCCGGCAGCTGCGGATGCAGGCGGTAGTAAACCCACTGGCCCTGACGACGGTCCGCGAGCAAGCCGCTGCTGCGCAATAACGCCAAGTGGCGGGAGGTTTTCGGTTGGCTTTCGTTGAGGGCGCAGGTCAGCTCGCAGACACACAGCTCGCCCTCGGTGGCAATCAGCAGGCTCATGCGCGCTCGGGTTTCGTCGGCCAGGCACTTGAACAGGTTGACCGGCGTCAGGCTGTCGGCAAGCGCCGCCTGCTCCTTGCTGTTGATCAGCACGAACAACTTGATCCGCTCGTGAATGGCTTGCAGCGTCTGTCGGAAGGCCGTCGGCTGGTGGCTGTCGGCCGGATCTTCAAAATGCCAGGCCAGCGTCTCGTCGGCCTGCGGCAGCGCTGCACACTCCAGCGCACTCTTATCGCAGAGGGTAATCAGGTAGTCGAAATGCTCGCCGGCAAACTCATCAACTGCCTTGCTGCGCAAGCCGGCCACCGGCACACCGACCTGTTCCAACGCCGCCAGGGCTCGCGAATCGGGCTGACCGGGCTGGCTACCGGCACTGAACACCGCATAGGCCTCGCCGCCGGCATGGCGCAACAAAGCCTCGGCCATCAACGAACGAGCCGAGTTGGCGACACAGAGAAACAGGACTCGCAGGGGGCGCGACATGATGGAGGGCTCACGACAACAAATATGGTTTGCCGAATATATTCAACGAGGCATATTCTGTAAAACGAATATTGCAGCCTGATGACCGTGGAGCTTTCCAATGTCGAGCCAAGCCAGCCCTCTGGGTTTCTTTGAACGCTACCTGAGCCTCTGGGTGTTTCTCTGCATTATTGCCGGCACCCTGCTAGGCCTCGCCGCCCCGGCGGCAACCCAGGCCATCGGCGCCCTGGAAATCGCCCAGGTGAACATCCCGGTGGGGCTGCTGATCTGGGTGATGATCATCCCCATGCTGATGAAGATCGACTTCAGCGCCCTGCACGAGGGCTACG
>NKIE01000872.1 GCA_002256055.1 Pseudomonas sp. PGPPP3
GTGCTGCGCACCGGCATCACCAGATCACTGTTGTCGCGGATCAGTTTCTGGCTGGCGACGATATTGTTCACCGTGGCCTGAAAGCCTTCCCAAACCGATACGGTGCAGTTGGCGGCGGTCAGACCGCCCTTGCGCATGTCCTCGAACAGTTCGCGGTTCCATTTGGCAATGATCAGCCCGTCGATGACGATGCTGTCGGCGTGTAATTGGGCTGGGTTCATCGGGCAGTCCCCTGTGGTCACAAGCACGGTGCAGCAAGCCGGTTGGCTGCTGAAGTTGCGGCCAGCATAGCCCTGGGGCCTGGCGCACCAAGGCGCAAAAACGACAGGGGAATTGTCGAAAGCGTCAAGGCCAGCCGCGCAAACGTCGCTTGCTCCACCTGAACGCGCCAGAGGGTAAATTCCAGGCAAAAAAAGACCCCCGTATGCAGCCACAAACGGAGGTCTGAAGGTGGGCCCCATCTAGGGCCCTCAGGGTAGGAGTCGCCTGGCTCAACGCGTCGGGACCTTGACCGGTGCATCGAGCGCAAACTTCTGCAGTGCCATTGTGCAAGCGCCAGGTCACGGGCAATTAGCTGAAAACGACCTGCATAT
>NKIE01000071.1:0-3979 GCA_002256055.1 Pseudomonas sp. PGPPP3
CAAGCTCAAGGCCGGTCGCCTGGGCCGTGAAGTATCCGACGCCTGCCTGCAATACTGGGGCGGTATGGGCTTTATGTGGGACAACCCGGTGTCGCGTGCTTACCGCGACGTGCGCCTGGTCTCGATTGGCGGCGGCGCCGACGAAATCATGCTGGGCATCATCTGCAAACTGATGGGCATTCTGCCGGGTAAGAAGAAGGGCTGAAGCCTATACCAAGACCGTAGGATGGGTTGAGCGCAGCGATACCCATCAACCCGGCCACGACGCGCCTCAACTGCGCGGCCCGCCCCATCCTACGGCTCAGCGTCTTTGTACGAGGAATATCGGATGTCCGCTCTACCGAACTGCGAAACCTTGCTGCTCAACCTTGAGGCCGGCGTGCTGCACGTCACCCTCAATCGCCCAGACAGCCGCAACGCCATGAGCCTGGCCATGGTCGGTGAACTGCGCGCCGTACTCGACAGCGTGCAAAACGACCTGAGCGTACGCGCCATCGTCCTGCGTGGCGCCGGTGGGCACTTCTGCGCCGGTGGCGACATCAAGGACATGGCCGGTGCTCGCGCGGCTGGCCCCGAAGCTTACCGTGAGCTGAACCGCGCCTTTGGCGCCATGCTCGAACAAGCCCAACAGGCGCCGCAGGTGGTCGTGGCGGTGCTGGAAGGCGCGGTGCTGGGCGGTGGTTTTGGCCTGGCCTGCGTGTCGGACATTGCGCTTGCCGATCAAGGCGCTAAGTTCGGCCTACCGGAAACCACCCTGGGGATTCTGCCGGCGCAGATCGCCCCATTCGTGGTCAAGCGCATCGGCCTGACCCAGGCCCGGCGCCTGGCGCTGACCGCCGCCCGTTTCGACGGCGCCGAGGCCCTGCGCTTGGGCCTGGTGCATTACTGCGAAAGCAGTGACAGCAGCCTGGAACAGCGCCTGGACGAGGTGCTCGGGCAAATCCGCCAATGCGCACCGCACGCCAACGCACAGACCAAAGCCCTGCTGCTGGCCACCGAAAGCGAAGCCCTCGGCCCGTTGCTAGACCGCGCAGCCGAGCAATTTGCAGCGGCCGTAACCGGCGGTGAAGGTACCGAGGGCACCATGGCCTTTATGCAAAAACGCAAACCAAAGTGGGCGCTGTAGACCGACGAACACAGACTGTAGGAGCGAGCTTGCTCGCGATCAGCCCAGACCAAGATCGCCAGCAAGCTGGCTCCTACAACAATCGAACAGACCGTAGCCCGGATGCACTCCGGGAATCGACCACCCCGGATTGCATCCGGGCTACGCCAGCAGGAGCACCCAGATGCCCGCCTTTAACAAGATTCTGATCGCCAACCGCGGTGAAATTGCCTGCCGAGTGATGCGTACCGCCAAGGAACTCGGCTACCGCACTGTGGCTGTGTATTCCGAGGCCGATGCCGGCGCTCGCCATGTGCACGTAGCCGACGAAGCCGTGTGCATTGGCCCAGCCCAGGTCAACCAGTCGTACCTGGTGATCGACGCCATCATCGCGGCGGCCAAGAAGACCGGTGCCGATGCGATTCACCCGGGCTACGGCTTTCTCTCTGAGAACGCCGACTTCGCCCGCGCCTGTGAAGCGGCCGGCATCGTGTTTATCGGCCCGACCGTGGAAGCCATCCACCTGATGGGCAGCAAGCGCCTGTCGAAGATCGCCATGCTTGAAGCCGGCGTGCCGTGCATTCCCGGCTACGAAGGCGCCGCGCAAGATGAAGACACCCTGATCCGCGAGGCCGGCCGCATCGGCTACCCGCTGATGATCAAGGCCAGCGCCGGTGGTGGTGGCCGTGGCATGCGCCTGGTGCATGAGGCCAGCGAGCTGGCCGAACAGATCCGCACCGCCCGCTCCGAGGCGCAGAACGCCTTCGGCTCGGGCGAGTTGATTCTCGAGCGCGCAGTGATCAAGCCGCGGCATGTGGAAATTCAGGTGTTCGGCGACCAGTTAGGCAACATCGTCTACCTCGGTGAGCGCGACTGCTCGGTGCAGCGTCGCCACCAGAAAGTGGTCGAGGAAGCGCCCTGCCCAGTGATGACGCCAACACTGCGCCAAGCCATGGGCGAAGCGGCGGTCAAGGCCGCCGCCTCGGTCAACTATGTCGGCGCCGGCACCGTGGAGTTTCTGCTGGATCAGAGCGGCGAATTCTTCTTTCTGGAAATGAACACCCGCCTGCAGGTGGAGCACCCGGTCACTGAGCTGATCACCGGGCAAGACCTGGTGGCCTGGCAGATCCGCGCCGCCGCCGGGCAACCGCTGCCGCTGCAACAGGATGAAATCCGCCTGACCGGCCACGCCATGGAAGTGCGCCTGTACGCCGAAGACGCCGCCCATAACTTCCTGCCGCAGACCGGCCAGGTACTGCGCTGGGAACCGGAGTTGCTCGACGGTGTACGCATCGACCACGGTCTGGTAGAAGGCCAGGAGATCAGCCCGTTCTACGACCCGATGCTGGCCAAGATCATTGCCTACGGCGCCACCCGCGACGACGCCCGGCGCAAGCTGGTGCGCGCCGTGGAGGAATGCGTGCTGCTGGGCGTAAATGGCAACCAGCGCTTCCTCGCCAACCTGCTGGCCAACCCCGAGTTCGCCAGCGGCAACGCCACCACCGCATTTATTGCCGAGCACTTCAATGCCGATCCGAGCCTGAGTCCGCAAGCGCCCGCCGCCAGTGAGCTAGCGATTGCTGCCGCCCTGCTCTATCAGCAATCGGCCAATGCCCGTGCCCACCAGCGCGAACTGGCCGGTTGGCGCAGTGCAGGCAGTGCGCCGTGGCAGTTCACCCTCAAGCACGGCGAGCAGAAGCACCGCGTCAACCTTGATGTACAGGTTGCTGGCAGTCAGCCAAGCCTGCTGGCCACGGTCGGTGACACCCAGGTTAGCCTGACCTTGCTGGCCAGCGATGGCCGTTGGCTGACCCTGGAGCTGGACGGCATCCGCCGGCGTATCGCCTATCAGCAACAAGGCGAGCAGCTGTGGTTGTACGGCCATTACGGCAACCTGGAACTGCTCGACGTCACCCACGAACCTGCCGGTGGGCAGAATGCCGCCAGCAGAGGCGCCGTCAAGGCACCGATGGACGGCGCCATCGTTGACGTACTGGTCAGCGAAGGCGAGCGCGTCAGTAAAGGTCAACTGCTGGTGGTGCTGGAAGCCATGAAGATGGAGCACCCAATGAAAGCCGGCGTCGACGGCACCGTCCGCCGCATCGGCATCAGTAAGGGTGACCAGGTCAAGAACCGCCAGTTGCTGGTGGAGATCGAAGCCGACCCGGCCTAATCGCAGAAAAGTAGGATGGGTTGAGCAACGCGATACCCGTCCTACAAACGCCAATCGGACGAATACTTACAAAGCCCGGAGCACGTTCATGTCCTTGCAAGGCAAAACCCTATTTATCACCGGCGCCAGCCGTGGTATCGGCCGCGAGATCGCCCTGCGGGCCCCCCGCGATGGCGCCAATATCGTCATCGCGGCCAAAAGCGCCGAAGCCCACCCCAAGCTGCCCGGCACCATTCACTCGGTGGCTGCCGAAGTCGAAGCCGCCGGCGGCAAAGCCCTGGCCCTGCAACTGGATGTGCGCGACGAGGACGCGGTGAAGGCGGCCATGGCCAAAGCCTTCGAGCACTTCGGCAGCATCGATGCTGTCATCAACAACGCCGGCGCAATCAAGCTGATGGGCGTCGAGCACCTGCCGCCCAAGCGCTTCGACCTGATGTTCCAGATCAACACCCGCGCGGTAATGGTCTGCAGCCAGGCGGCACTGCCTTACCTGAAGCAAAGCCGCGGGCACATCCTCAGCCTGTCGCCGCCCGTAAACCTCGACCCCAAATGGTTCGCCAACTACGGTCCCTACACCACCACCAAATACGGCATGAGCATGCTCACCTTGGGCATGCACGAAGAGTTCAAGAAGTACGGCATCAGCGTTAACTCACTGTGGCCGAAAACGGTGATCGCCACCGCCGCCATCGAGTTTGAAG